>CAYQFW010000076.1:3998-6218 GCA_964416955.1 uncultured Ruminococcus sp. | reverse complement strand
CAATACCAACTGTCTGGTTGGAAAGCGGCCGTTTCGGCAAATTAGGTGGCACCGCGGATAATGCGTCTATTCGTCCTAATATTATAGGACTAATGGGCGCTATTTTTATTTTTTGGAGTGATATTATGAAACACATTGATATCTATGAAATTTTTGAAACAAAAGAACTTATCGGCACAGATGTTACTGTTTGCGGTTGGGTAAGAACCTCACGCGATTCTAAAAATATGGCTTTTATTGAGCTTAACGACGGCACTACCTTAAAGCACTTGCAAATAGTTATCGACAAAGCGGAAATGACCGATATTGCCGAATATATGAAGCTTGGTACTTCTTTAAAGGTTGTAGGTACTTTGGTGCCGTCTGCAGTAGCGGCTGATTCGGTTGAAATTAACGCAAATTCTATTGAGGTTTTGGGTGTTTGCCCGCCTGAGTATCCTTTGCAGAAAAAACGCCACACACTTGAGTATCTTCGCACAATTCCGCATTTAAGAGTTAGAACCAATACCTTTAACGCGGTTCTTCGTGTGCGTTCTGTAGTCTCCGCTTGTATTCACGAGTTCTTTCAGGCTCGTCGCTTTACCTATATCCACACCCCGCTTATTACAGCAAGTGACTGCGAGGGTGCAGGTGAGATGTTCAAGGTGACCACTATCGGCTACAGTAACGATTATAAAACAGAAGAAGACTATAATGCCGATGACTTTTTCGGTCGCCGCGCAGCGCTCAGCGTTTCGGGACAGCTCGAAGGCGAAGTGGCGGCTATGGCACTTGGTAAAATTTATACCTTTGGTCCTTCGTTCCGTGCAGAGAAGAGTAATACTCCCCGTCACGTTGCGGAATTCTGGCACGTAGAACCCGAAGTTGCTTTTGCGGAACTTCCCGATATTATTGAAATCGCTGAAGCCCTTATAAAACATATAATTAACTCGGTATTGGAAAAATGTCCGAGCGAGCTTGAGTTCTTTGACAGGCTTTTTGAAAAAGGCCTTATTGAAAAACTTAAAGGCGTTGTTGCTAACGATTTCGCAATTATGACCTATACCGAAGCTATCGAAGTTCTTAAAAAATCAGGTAAGGAATTCCAGTATCCTGTTGAATGGGGTTGCGATTTACAAACCGAGCACGAAAGATATATTTCTGAAGAAGTTTGCAAGCGCCCTGTGTTCTTAACTGATTATCCGAAAGAAATCAAATCTTTCTATATGAAGCAAAACGCTGACGGCAAGACAGTTGCCGCAACCGACCTTTTAGTGCCCGGTGTGGGCGAAATTATCGGTTGCAGTGAGCGTGAGGCAGACCTTGATAAACTTCTTGACGCAATGCAAAAACGCGATATGAACCTTGAAGATTATGAGCATTATATCTCTCTTCGCCGTTTCGGTTCTGTACCGCACAGTGGTTTTGGATTAGGGTTAGAACGTATTATTATGTATGTTACAGGAGTACAGAATATCCGCGATGTTATTCTTTACCCCAGAACAGTCGGAAATATTTCTTAAAGGTGTTTTTGATGGAAAAATATATATCAAAACTTAACGAGTTTGACACCCAAAATGCAATAGCTCTTGTAAAAGAAAAATTTGCAAGCGAGTTATGTGCAAGTCTTGATTTGTCACGTGTGTCGGCGCCCTTGTTTGTAAAGCAGGGGAGTGGGCTTAATGATGACCTTAACGGTGTTGAGCGTCCTGTTTCCTTTGATATTTTGGAAACGGGAGAAATAGCCGAGGTTGTTCACAGCCTTGCTAAATGGAAGCGTATGGCGCTTTTGAAATATGGCTTCCCGATGCATACAGGTCTTTATACCGATATGAACGCGATAAGGCGCGATGAAGAATGTGACAACATCCATTCTATCTATGTTGACCAATGGGATTGGGAAAAGATTATTACCGCCGCGGACCGCAACGAAGAATATTTAAAAGCAACCGTAAGAAGTATCTACGGTGCGATTTTAAGAACGGCTAAGGCGGTTGAAGAAAAATATCCTTGCCTTGACTGTTATCTGCCAAAGC
Organism: uncultured Ruminococcus sp.; assembly: GCA_964416955.1. Lineage (GTDB taxonomy): Bacteria > Bacillota > Clostridia > Oscillospirales > Acutalibacteraceae > UBA737. Next base: position 4,203 of record CAYQFW010000076.1, on the reverse strand, counting down.
AAATTTCATTTGTCACAACGCAGGAGCTTGAAGATAAGTACCCCGATTTGAGCGGTAAACAGCGTGAGTATGAGGCTGCAAAAGAATATGGTGCGGTGTTTATAATGAAAATCGGCGGAAGGCTTAAGAGCGGCAATAAGCACGATGGCAGAGCCCCCGATTATGACGATTGGGAACTTAACGGCGATATTATTCTTTATAACCG
>CAYQFW010000076.1:0-3898 GCA_964416955.1 uncultured Ruminococcus sp. | reverse complement strand
GAGCCCCCGATTATGACGATTGGGAACTTAACGGCGATATTATTCTTTATAACCGTGTTTTAGATATTCCGTTTGAAGTATCTTCAATGGGCATTCGTGTTGACCGTGACAGCCTTTTAAAACAACTAAAGGCTGAAAATAAAGAAGAAAGAATTAAATATGAATTCCATAAAATGTTGTTATCAGGTGCATTGCCGTTGACAGTCGGCGGCGGCATAGGTCAGTCAAGACTTTGTATGTATTTGTTACATAAGGCTCATGTGGGTGAAGTTCAGGTTTCAATCTGGCCTGAAAAAGAAATTCAGAAGTGCAAGAAAAACGGCATAAATTTACTTTAAAGGATGGGAATTATGAAAAATAACAAATTTCTCAGCATTTTTTCATATGTGATTTATGATTTCTTAATCGCAATTTTGGCTACAATCGTTTCATTTCTACTGCTGAATTTACCGATTGAAATTTACCGAGTTTCACAATTCATTTTAGTCGCAGGAGTTTGGAGTATCTGCACTGTCTTTGGGTTATATGTTGTTAAAATATATAACATTCTTTGGCGCTTTTCGGGGTTTAACGAAATTTCTCGCATTTTTGCAGGTTGTTTTGTGCCGTTAGTGGCTATCAGCATTTCAGAACCGGCTGTTTTTGGCAAAGGAACTTCAATTTCGTTGCACGTTCTTAATTATTTTATAACAGTTTTTGCTATTTTGTTTCAAAGATTTATTGCAAGAAAATATGCAATAAAACTGGCAGAGAAGAATTCAAATACACCCAAGTCCTCAATAACAGGTAATGTTATGATTATCGGTGCAGGCGCTGCAGGCGAAGCGATTATAAAGGAATTATCGGGTAATAAGGATGTAAAAATCAAGTGTTTGATTGACGATAATCCTTTGAAAATTGGGCAGTATTTAAGCGGTGTTCATATTGTAGGCGGTATCGGTACAATTGTAACCAATGCCGAAAAGTATGAAATTGATACGATTATTTTTGCAATTCCAACCTGCAGTATTGCAAGAAGAACCGAAATTCTTAATATATGCCAGTTGACAAAATGCAGCTTAAAAATTTTGCCGCAACTATACCAACTTGAAAATGTAAACGAGTTTGTTCCTACTATTCGCAAGGTTGAAATAGAAGACCTTTTGGGAAGAGAACCGATAAAGGTGAATCTTGACTCGGTTATGGGTTATGTTGAAGACCAAGTGGTTATTGTAACAGGCGGCGGCGGAACAATCGGAAGTGAACTTTGCCGTCAGATTGCTTCATATAATCCGAAGCAACTTATCATTTTTGATATTTATGAAAATAATGCTTATGAAATTCAAAATGAATTAAAGCACGACTATCCTGATTTGAATTTGGTAACGCTTATAGGTTCTGTTCGCGACAGTAAACGTATGGAATATGTTTTCAGTACATATAAACCTGATATTGTTTATCATGCGGCGGCACATAAGCATGTTCCCTTGATGGAAGACAGCCCAAATGAATCTATAAAGAATAATGTTTTTGGAACCTATAAAACTGCGCAATGCGCCGATAAATACGGTGTTAAGCGATTTGTTTTAATCTCTACCGATAAGGCGGTTAATCCAACAAATATTATGGGCGCAAGTAAACGTATTTGCGAAATGATTGTTCAAACTTTTAACGAAAAGTCAAATACAGAGTTTGTGGCAGTTCGTTTTGGCAATGTTTTGGGTTCAAACGGTAGTGTGATTCCGCTCTTTAAAAAACAGTTAGAACAAGGCGGACCGCTTACGGTTACTGACCCGAATATTATAAGATATTTTATGACCATTCCCGAAGCAGTATCACTTGTTCTTCAGGCAGGTGCAAATGCTAAGGGCGGAGAGATTTTTGTTCTGGATATGGGACAACCCGTTAAGATTTTGAGTCTTGCGGAAAATCTTATAAGACTTTCCGGTTTTGTGCCGTATAAAGATATTGCTATCGAGTTTACGGGTCTTCGCCCGGGCGAAAAACTTTATGAAGAACTGCTTATGTCCGAAGAGGGACTAACAGCCACAGAAAACGAACTGATTCATATCGGAAGACCTATAGATATAGATAAAGAAGTACTTTTTAGTACACTTGATGAAATGCACGAAGTTATGTATGATGAAAGTGCGGATATCAGAGGTCTTGTAAAACGAATTGTTCCAACATATCAAATTCCAAAAATCGAAAAAGAAACCGTAACAGTATAACAAAAGAGCAGAAACTTTAAGTTTCTGCTCTTTCAATTATATCCTTTATTACTTCACTCGCGATTATAAGACCTGCAACTGCGGGGCAGTATGCAATGCTTGCAGGGGTGCGAGACTCGGTTTTAACGGGTATTTCTTTTGAATATAAAACCTTTAATTTTTTAATGTTTCTATTTTTAAGTTCATAGCGCATAACTTTTGCAAGCGGGCATACGCTGGTTTTATAAATATCCGTAATCTCGAATTTTGTGGGGTCTAACTTATTGCCCGTTCCCATACAAGAAATGATGGGGGTATTTGCTTCTTGCGCCTTAGTTATAAGTTCTATTTTAGCGGTTACGGTATCAACCGCGTCGATAATGTAATCATAGCTTGAAAGGTTAAATTCTTTTGAGTTTTTCGGTAAATAGAAAGTATTATGGGTATTAACCGTTGCATTGGGATTTATATCCAAAATGTGTTCTTTCATAACTTCTGTTTTAAATCTGCCGATAGATGAGTGCGTTGCAATAATTTGACGATTTATGTTTGAAAGCGAGACACTGTCATTATCAATAATATCAAGTGTGCCGATACCCGAACGTGCAAGAGCTTCTGCAACATATCCGCCCACACCGCCGATGCCGAAAATTGCGATATGAGATTTTTTTAATTTTTTTAAATTTTCAGGTCCTATTAAACTTTCTGTACGTGAAAATTGATTTTCCATAAAAAACTCCTTAATCTTATGATATTATTTTATTTTCTTTGTTGAATTTTGTCAAGTAACTTTGACGAAAAATGTAAAATGACAAAAATTGTCATATAATTTTGTAACAATAACACTTTTTTTACGAAATTGCTTGCAAAATAATGTATTTTATGTTATGATATGTAAAACAAAAAATTTAAAGGAGTATTATTATGGAAAAAAATCTAAAAATAGTTATTGCTGATGACTCAACGGAGTTTTCAAAGAATTGTGCAAAAATATTGAAGAGTTACGGAATGCAGGTAATATTAACCGAAAAGGACGGATTAAAAGCAATATCAAAGGTTGAAACCGAAAAACCTGACGTATTGATAGCAGATGTTTTTATGCCAAATATTGATATTTTGGGTGTTATTGACGAAATAAATAAAATTGAACAAAAACACAGACCGCTTGTTATGGCTCTTTCGAGTTATGCGAATCCGCGTCTTGAAAAAGAAATTTTGGAAGCAGGCGCTACTTATTATTTTATTAAACCGTTTGATATAAATATAATGGCAGAGAGAATTATAAAAATGTCGGGTTGGAAGAATGAAACCGCACCCTTAAGGGTGGATAAAACAGTTGTTTCTGATAGCGACCTTGAACTTATGATTACAGAAATTATACATCAAATCGGTGTTCCTGCACATATCAAAGGTTATCATTACTTGCGTGAGGCAATAATGCTTTCTATAAAGAATTCGGATATAATAAATTCAGTTACAAAGTTATTATATCCAACAGTTGCTAAAAAATACGGAACGACACCGTCGCGTGTTGAACGCGCTATCCGTCACGCTATCGAAGTTGCATGGGACAGGGGAGACATTGATGTGCTAAACAGTTACTTCGGGTATACTATCCAGAACGAGCGCGGAAAACCCACCAACAGCGAGTTCATCGCGATGATTAGTGATAAGTTGCGTCTCAAATTAAAAATAGGTTAGAAACAAAA
>CAYQFW010000075.1:0-6230 GCA_964416955.1 uncultured Ruminococcus sp. | reverse complement strand
TTAACAAACAATGCGACAAAAATGTTCAGTAAAATAGAAATTTTTTATATGTTGTTAAAATCACTCGACGGCAAAACTCGGACGCAAAATCGCGTAGCAATAACCTGTTGCAAGGCAGGTTTCAAGTCGCTCTTTTGCAGTAATTGTATCCTTTTTATAACCGTTGGTAAGATTATAAAATTCACCGTCGCCTGCATAAATGTAAATCTGGTCTTCTTGCGAAGTTTTACGAATTAAAACATCACCAACCACTAAATTGCTTTCGCGAGCCAAACGGGTTCTGTCACTCCAAAAAGACATTTTAAGTTTGCGTCCGCCGTAAAGAGAAGGAGCCAACATATCAAGGTATTTTCCTGAAGAATTGATATAATAACCAGCAAAACTTTCACCTGAGAAAACGCCCTCTTCACCATTAAAAACTTCTTCAAATTTTGTATTATCAAAAGGCGTTATGTCAAGAGCGCTTTTATAAATTTCGTTTACAATTTCAAGGCCGTTTTTATCACTTGCTTCATACTTGTTGATTTCGTCTGATAACTTATTTTGTTCGCTTTTTGTAAAAGTCGGAGATATAACAAAATCCTTGGTAACAACTTTAACTCCGCCAACTGTACTATCAGAATTTTGAACCAAATCGCCCGATTTTGCATCTTCGGTGACTTTGACCTTATATGAATATTCTTCCCTTGTGTTAGCAGGGATTTCCACATTCCAATAAAGCTTATTATCTACCATTTCACCGCCTGAAACATACTCGGTATTTGTTGGAACAGTGTCACAAATTTCAAGCTTAACTGCTTTATCGTTGGTGTTATAAATTTCAAAGGTATAGGTGATTTCTTCACCTTTGTTCACGGTTAATGCCGAATTGTGTGAAGAAGTTTTTTGGGCGATTACGCCTTGCAAATTATTTATACGATTTTTGGTTTGGTCGGGTATTTCCTCATCCCAGACTTTGAGCGGCCTTATAATATAAAACGAAATCACTTTTGAGCCAATATCAGAACCGAAAATATATCCACCTTTACCCTCACCGAAAAAGTAATCGTTAAAGCGCATTCTTCTGATACTTGCTTCATAAACTTCTTTTGCTTCCTCAAGATTATAGACAGAACCGCTTGAGTGAATAATATTACCGTCACCTTCATAAATCATTGCGTGACCGTTTCCGTTAGCACGGCGAACAACAAGAATGTCAGCAGGCTCTAAAGAATCCAAAATTTCCTTTTTAATTTTTTCTTTATCTTCTTCGGTGTATGTATCGGAAGTATCACAGGACATTTTATAGACGCATATACCTAAATTTTCACTGTGTGCAGCAAAGTTAGCGGTTGTGTAAAGTTTGTTACCGCTGTATTCCATATCGTAACCTAAACCATGGAAATACACATCATAACAAAAAGCGGCGCAGTTAGTATAACCCCACTCGTCACTTGTGCAGTCTTCGGGCGTGTTATATCCTGCTTTCCAACGGAATTCGCTGTTATACCCTGAGCCCAAACGGGTATCGGCATATTGAAGCTTGTCACCGCGAAGCAAATAACTCTCGGCAGTTGCAATAACAGCCTCTTGATATTCATTAAGTCGGAGCTTTGAAGACTCAGTTATAAAATCATAATTTTCCATAATCTTCATTGGACGGAGTAAAACAAATGCTTCGCTGCTTTGAGCTTGGTTCAAAATATTTTCAATTTCGAAATTTTGAGTTTTATCGGAAAGATTCAGAAAATTTTCTTTGTCTTTTATATAAAGCACGGCAGCATCTTCGTTTTTTAAAGCCAAAATATCGCCGACATAAAGACTGCTCTCTTTGATATTATTTGTGAACTTTTCTTCTAAACCGTTAATCTCGGTAGAAATATTATTTCCACCATAAATCACAACTGAATTTTTATAATTTTCACTCAAGTCATTATTTAGAAGGACTGTAAGCGCATTATCTGCGGTTTCGCCAAAGGTTTCAATAATCTTTGCGCCATTTGAAAAAGCATGGAGATAAATTCGTTTTGCCAAATCGAAATCTTTAAATTCAGAATCAGACATTACACGAATTGCGGTTGATAAATAATCAACTGTTGTTTCATTTTTCATATAATCTTTTTCACCTTTCAATACAAAAATCAAAGTCGATAGCGAAATCGCAAATACAAGTACAACCGATATTATGGTAATAAGTTTTTTGTTCATAAGATTTCCTCCATATTGTTTTAAAAACATTTTATCATATTAAGAAATATGTGACAATATAGAACACAGAAAACCCGTCCCTCTGGGTTTTCTGTGTTGGAAAGGGAGATTAGTTTACTCTATATTAAAAGAGGGACGGTAAACGGCATAATATCTACCGGCTGACAACAATAATTCAAGTCGTTTTTTAGTAGTATAGGTATCGGCTGCAATGTTGGTTGTGATATTTATGAAATTGTCACCGCCAATATGGAGATAAGCATAATAAGTACCGCCTGAAATTTGACGAACAATTACGTCACCAACCATTATATTTTGCGGCCGTGCCAAACGGGTACGGTCAGTACGCGCTTCACCCGAGAAGCCGTAATATCTTCTGCCGCCGTAAAGGGTTTCAACCATCATATCACGGTATTTATAGCCCTTATCATTTAATTGATAATAATCGGTACTACTGATAGTGGTAGCAACCTTGAATGTACCCTCATCACCTTGCATTACAGTTGCGTAATCAGTATCGGCAAAGACATCAGTTTCGGTAAGACCTGCGGTCTTGTAAATCTCGTTAACAAGTGCAAGTCCGCGATTTTCAGTAGAATCTTTTATTGAATCGTAAGCATCAATTACCTTTTGTTGTTCTTCTGCAGACAAGGTGCGGTTGATATAAACTTTTGGACAGGTTGTTCTAACACCGCCTACTGTACTTGTATCGGTTGTTTGGATATAATCGCCGATAGTTGCATCTTCGTTTACTTTTACTGTGTACGAAACGGATTTTCTTGTATTTGCAGGAATAGTAACTGTCCAAGAAAGGTTGTCACCATCTTGATTTTCGGCGCCCGAAACGTATGTTGTATTTGCGGGAACAGTATCGCAAATTTCAACCGTCTTTTCGGTATCGTTTGTGTTATAAACTTCAAAAGTAAAGGTTACTTCTTCGCCGAGATTTGCAGTTGTTGTAGAATTATGGGAAGACAGTTTTTGCGCCATAATGCCCTGCATATTATCGAGACGGTTTTGTGTTTCTTCAGGTACTTCTACATTAAATTTATCACTTGTAAGCGGACGAACAATAACAAATTCAGTAACCTGTTTTGACTCATCTTTTGTTGAATCGTAGAAAATATAACCGCCGCTTCCTTCTGTAAAGAAGTAGTCTTCAACACGCATATATCTGATAGTCGGCTCGTAGTACTCACCGTCATCAACCACATAATTGCTACCGGTTGAATGGATAAGAGTACCGTTACCAATATAAAGCATAACGTGACCCGAGTTAGAGCCTTTACGGATAATTACCATTAAGTCGCCCGGCTCTATAGTTTCTAAAATTTCGGCTTTAACAGTATTACGGGTTTCATCGTCTTCAACCGTAGTAGCACTACGGTCAAATCTATAGGCTTGTATACCGCCCGAACTCGCATAACTTGCAAGGCGTCTTGTTGACCAAAGATTATAACCGCCACCGTTTATATTAACGCCTAAAGCGGTGTTATAAGCTTCATAGGTAAAGCCTGCGCAGTTTATGTAGCCCCATACATCGTTAGATGTAAATTCGGGGTTGCGGTTACCTGTTGTCCAACGGTATTCGGTATTATCAATACCGCCAAAGCGTGTATCAGAATACTGCAATTTTTCACCGCGCAAGATATAACTTTCAGCGGTGGCGATAACTGCCTCTTGCTGTTCGGTGAGACTTAATTCTTCTAATTCGTCCTCAATTATATAATCGTACTTAACGTTTATCGAAGGACGGAATACCGCAAACATCGTTCTTGTAACAGAAGCTTCCAAAAGAGCATTTGTGTCCACTTCATCCATTGGGTTTGATAAATCGACAAAACCGTCTTTATCGTAAATATAATTCTTTACAATGTCCCCGTTCTTAACAAAGAGAATGTCACCAACAATTAAATCGTCGGTTGTAACAGCATTACAGGGAGCACCCTTGATACCGCTGATTTGTCCCGAAACAGAAGTACCGCCGTAAAGTGTTGGTGCCACCATATCGAGTGTGGTTTCGGTAGCAGTACCGCCTATAATATTGTCAAGAGTAGTTGACGGTGAATCAGGGAAATATGAACTGATAGATTTTGAAAAAGCAACAACGTAAATCCATTTTGCAAGGGTCATATCTCTATAGGTGGAGTCTTTCATAGCGCGTATAGCGTTAGATAAATAGCGTTGGTCTTCACTGCTTGAAGCGGTACGCTCGATATACAAATCATAGCCTGTTGCGAAATTGTTGTTTACTTGAGTTTTAGAACCTTCAAGTACAGTTCCGCAAAGCGAATAATCTTTATTAACTTTTAAGGCATAGTTTACAGTTGCAGTCTCACCTGCAGCAATATCTCCACTCCAAGCGATATAACCGTTTTTATTTTCACAGTCACCGCTTGCAAGTTCAGTGCCTTCGGGTATTTTTTCAAATAATACAGCCGATTGATTTGTTTCTTCGTTGTTTGTAAGTACAACTTCATAAGAAACTGTTTCACCTGGTAATACGGTTTGTGTAGTAATTTTAGATGCTGTTTTAACGGCGGTTACATTACCGCTTGGAATTTCGTCAAACGGCAGAATATCTTCTTCAGGTTCTTCGGGTTCTTCGGGTTCTACAGGTTCTTCGGGCTCTTCGGGCTCTACAGGATTTTCAACAACCTTTGGCGCAACAATCCCAAGACCCAATAATTGATATCTTATATTTTTTGTATCATAATCATCAAAAGCATAGTCGACATTTGTATCGGCAAAAAGATTATATGTGGCGGCGGTAACGTCTTCATCGGTTTTTACCAAGTCACGAATATCGAACTCACCGTCTATATTTGCGTCGCCTGTGTAGGCAGGAACATACGCATTATTAAAGCCGGAAGTGCTGTTTCCTACCCAACCCCAAGTTTCTTTCCAAGCATTATTGCCTACTGACATACTTGTTGTGTATTCGTTTGCGGGAAGAAGGTTTACATCAGAGCCCTCTTCCGTGAGTTTAAAGTTTGATATGTAAAAGCTGGGACTTGATGTCCAAGATGTGTCTTTCTTAAGATAAAATCCAACGTAATAATAATTAAATAAGTCTGTACCGTCGGTAACGGTAAAACTATAACTTGCCTTACCTTGCCGTGATTTTCGAACGTTACCTGAAGTGTCAGTAAATGCTGCCAGTTTAGTACCGTTCATACCCGATTCCGAAACATTATATACACGCAATGTATAAGCGTTTGAACCCAAGGTTTTATCCGTATCGGTATTCATACCGTAAAGGGTGGTTATAATACCATAGTCAAGACCGCGGTTTAAAAAATAATAGTCAAATGAAATAGTATACTTCTTGCCTGCTTCTACAGTGTTTGCAGGTAATCTTAGACCCAACTTTTCATGGCCGGTCGAGGTATCCATATTTATATGAAGAGCGGTTTTAAAATAGCTTGGGTTATACTCAACGTATTTACCATAGCTTGTTTCTAAACCGTACTGAGTGCACCAACCCGATATATCGGTTGAGTAATCATCTATACCAAGTAAAGAAGTTTTTGTTTCATCGGCTGATTCATAAAGCGAAAAATCGCTTATATAAAATTCCACACCAGCTTCACGATTGAAATCATAACCTAAATAAAAATCATTATCTGTAGCTTCTTCTTCGGTAAGTGTAAAAGTGTATGTTCTGAAATTACCGTTACCTGTTGCTGTAAAAGGTGATGTGGCAGAAGAGTTTGAAGAGCGCAGTAAAGTCATCGCATTTTTAGTAGACTCGCCCACAGTCGTTCCCTTTGGTACGCCGTAAAGACAAAAATACAAATTACTTGAATTAAGCGAACCTGTAACAAATTTTGTTGCAATAGTAATTGTATATTCGGTGTCTTTTTCCAAATCGGTCGGTAATTTATAAACAACCCTACCCCAACCGGTTGACTTTTTGTACTTAAACATTGTACGCGTTGGCGCGTATACAACGTTTTCGTCTTCTTCGTCTTCTTCGTCTTCGTCTTCTTCTTCAATTGCCTCACCTGTCACTGCAGAATGAGCAGCTTTAGTGAGATTTT
>CAYQFW010000074.1:0-6240 GCA_964416955.1 uncultured Ruminococcus sp. | reverse complement strand
TGACCTTTGGCGCATTTGTTGAAATCGCACCCGGCAAGGAAGGTCTTGTTCACATTTCAAAGCTCGACGTTAAGCGTGTTGAAAAGGTTGAAGACGTTGTAGCAGTAGGCGACCAGGTAATCGTAAAGGTGACCGAAATCGACGACCAGGGCAGAATTAACCTTTCCCGCAGAGACGCTTTAGTTGAAGTAAACGGCGCAGTTGTTGAAGAAGGCGCTGACGAAGAACCCGCTCGCAAACCACGTAAAAACTTCAGAAAACGCGATAAATAATTTGTAAAACCAAGAACCCAAAGGCGCGATAGCCTTTGGGTTCTTTTTTATTCAAGAAATATATTTTTTAATTTTCACTTTGAACGTTAGCCGTGCCCGAAGTTCCGCTGTTACTTTCTTCAGAATTGTCAGAACCAGAGTTGCTTTTTGCAACATCAAGGATCTCTCCTGTTACGGCATCGACTTTATATGTATATTTTATATTACCGTATACAAAACTTATTTCGTAAGCCAACGGTTGATTTTTCTCATTAAACTCGCATTTCAAATCTTGAATTTCCGAAATCTTTGCTCCCACATTCTTAACAACAATTTCTTTCGCTTTACTTTTGCCAATATAGGTCACCTCCGATATCTCACTTTCGGTTGGCTGTGTTTGACTGTCGGTATTATCATTTTCGGCAATAGTTTTTTTGCTGTCAATTATTTTGCCTGTTTTGGCATTGATCTCAAAATAATATTTATTACCCGAATCATTAGAAAAATCTATAACATAAACCGCAACGCCGTCTTGATTTTCAAGCGAGCAATTAACATCTGCTATTTCCGTCACCTTTAATCCGACGTTCGCCGCTGCAATTTTCTTTGCCTTGGTTTCACCGATATATTCAGCTTCACCATCCGACTGATTGTTATACAAACTGCTTTCCTTTATCTTTTCGCGTTCCTCGGATGTAATATTACCGCTCACGGCATCTACTTCATAAACATAGACAACATTGCCCTCAACAAAACTTATTTTATATTCTGCCGTACTGCCATCTTTTTGCAATTCGCATTCATAATCGGTAATATCTTCTTCTGACGCACCTGTGCGCAAAAGCACCGTTTCTTTGACTTTTTCCTCCCCGATATAAGTTACATTTTCTTGAGTATCTTCAGAATTTTGTTCGACTTCTGATTTAATGACTTTGCCCGATTTAGCGACAATATTATATTCAAACGTTTTAAGTTGGGTTTTAAATTTAACTTCATAAATCATTACACCGTCTTTACAATCAAGTTTACAATCATATTCTGTTATGTCTTTTTCGGACACATTTGCTTGACTTAAAGCAATTTTCTTGGCTTTCTGTTTTCCTATATACTGCTTTTCGCTGGCCTTACCGTTAGAGGCAACATTCCCCGAAATCTTTTTGCCTGTAAGAATCAAGTTGAGTTCATTTATACTAAGCGAAACCAAATCTTTAAATTCATATTTTGAATCGGATTCAACAATTTGTTGAATCAGTTGTGCTTTGCCGACTGTGATACCGTATTTTTCGGCAAGTGAAATAATTTTTTCTTCTTTTTTGATGGTTTGACTTATAACCGCGCCTTCGAAATTATCAGTGTTAAGAAGTTCGGACACCACTTTCGAAAGGCGTTCTTTAAGTTCTTCGCTCTTTTTCTCGTCTTTATTATCCACACTTATAAGTATGGAATTTGCCAATTCATCAATATAACCGTTTCGAAGCATTGACCCTATTACCGCATTAACCGCAACCGAAATATCACTGCCTTCAAGTTTCATGCCCGAAAGCACCACTTCGGCTTCTTCGTTAAGTGCCACAGCTTTTAAAATTCTTTCGTTTTTGTTTATATCAAGTTCTATGCTGGGGTTTACATCAAAACTTATAACCGAATCAACAGTTTTTGTATTAGCCGCTATAAAACCAACCGCGCCCGCAGTTATAACAATAACGATTGCGGCGGCAATACTGATAATTTTTCTAATGTTTATAACATTAAATTTCCGTTTTTTGAAAACTTGCGGCACCTGCGGTTTATTTTCACATTCACAAATAACCTTTTCGAAAACATCAGGTACAGCACTTTGAAAAGCCGTTTTAATTTTGTTTTCAATTTCTCTATTCGTCACCGTAAGCACCTCCTTGCAAATGTTTTTTAATCTTTTCCAACGCCCGTTTGTACTTTGAAAGCACCGAACCCAAGGGAACGCCAAGCAAACCTGCTATTTCGCGGTGCCTGAGTCCTGAAACAGCATGAAGAACAATAATTTTTCTTTCGTCTTCTTTAAGTTTTTCAAGACAAAATTCCACAAGCATCCTGTCTTCAACATTCATATTTTTTGAAAGGGAAATATTGTTTTCGCAATATTCTGTCATCTCGCCTTGGCGTGACTGTGAGCGCAACTTTTCATAACACAAATTTTTGGTTATTGTTAACACCCATGCCATCGGTTTGCCGAGCGGTTTGTACTGCGAAACAGCGTTGTAAATGTTAACATAACAGGTTTGCATGACATCTTCCGCATCGTGTACGTTTTTTAAAAGAGAGAGCGCAAAACCATAGACCGAAGCCTTGGTTTGCTCGTAAAATTCCTCAAAAGCGTCGCGATCGCCCAAAGAAATCTTTTGGAGTAAGACTTCAAGCTCTTCGGCTTGTTCAATTGTAAGGTTTTCATAGACAGCCATCAAAAAAATCATTTCGCTTCTCCCTTTCATAAGAATAATGCATGCATTCGCTCTTTTATTGCAAAATTATTCTAAAAATATTTTAGCATATAGTTTTTACAGTTTCAATACAGAGAAAAATGCACCCGAAAACATTTTTTAGGTGCATTTTTGTATTAATCTATCTTTAAAGTTTCATTGGGACTGATTTTATAATCCTTACCGCCGTGATAGAACCATACTGTCTTAACGGTTGGGTTATAAACCTTTGTGCCTTCGGCATTAAAAATCAGCGACTCAAACGCCTTTACATACTCGCAGATTTCAATATTGGTAGCATACCATATATCTTCTTTTGCCGATAGTTTTTGACACATTTCGTCTAATTTATCCCATTTACCGTCACACTCATAACTATGTCCCCAAATATACAGAAGGCGGGGCCATTTTTGTGAATCGTATTTGAGTTTTTCAAAATCGATAGCCAAAAATTCGTCTATATACGGCTCGCAAACATCGTGAAGCCAGTGGCTAGACGGCATCCAGGCATGCCAGTCGGTAGGAATTTCAAAACGGTTGTTATCGCCGTTCAGTGTACGGGCATAAAGTATACCCAAATCGGTAAGATATTGCTTGACAGTCTGGTAAGAAGTTCCGTTTTGAAAACGGTTTATGCCTGAATCGGGGTAAGCCATACCGCGAATAAACATATCGAACTCTTTTTCAAGCGCAATTCGGCAGTTAAGCACATCTTTTATGCCTTCAACAGGGCTTACAAGTCCGTTTGCCTTGTGGTACTCACCGTGAACCGCCACTTCGTGACCTTTATCCAAGATATGCTCTTTTATCTCGGCGGGTGTCAAACGGTTTGACTCGTGAAACTTTCCGCTGTTTATATTAAAGGTACATTTTATTCCGTATTTTGTAATAATTTCGGAAAATTTAATATCTTGCTTTACACCGTCGTCAAAACTAAGTGTTACTGCTTTAGGTTTACCGCCGGGAAATCTCATGTGTAAATAATGCATAATCTTTTCTCCTCTTATTTTGCAACATCGTTCTTATTCCATCTGAAATTGCCCCAAACACCGCGTACCTCACTAAAGTAAATAAAGGAATTTGGGTGTCTGCGCGAAATTTTTATTAAATCATTCATTTGGCGCAAATTTATTATTGTGACGATAATTTTTTTGCTGTCGCCCGTAAACATACCCACACCATCGCTTATTGTAGCACCATGCTTTAAATTCAACAAAATATCTTCTTTGAACGCTTCGGGATCATCTGTAATAATTTTTGCCTCAACCGCATTACGCGAGGTTTTAAGCACATTGTCCATAGCAATATTAAAAATCAACATTTGCGCAACCGACATAATAACGCTTTCGATATTGCCATACACAAAAAACGAAACACCAATTATAACATAGCAAAAAGCCGAAATTACGCTTTCAATATTCATATACGGTCTTTTTTGCTGGATAATACAGGCTATAATATCAACACCACCCGAAGAACCGCCGATTTTAATCATAATTGCTGTTCTGACGCCAAGCATTACGCCCGAAGCCAACACAGCAATCCATCCGTTATTTTTAGTGATATACTGATACAATTCCACTTTTTCAAGCACAATCATAAGCACAGAAGAAACAACCGTAAAAACCGTTGTATAAATTACATATTTTTTATTTATAACAAACCACGCCGCACAAAGAAGCGGAATATTAAGAGCCAACGAAATATAACCAAAATTTATTCCAATTATTCTTTGTAGCATCATCGCCACACCGTCAATACCGCTTGGCGCAAATCCTGCCGGATTTACAAAAATATGCAGCCCCAACGCCGATAGTGCTGCCGCCACTAAAATTAAACCCACTTCGTACACTATTTGACTTTTTTTCATTTTTCTATTTTTCCTTCTCAAAAATTTCAATTGCTTCGCCCATATTCTCGAGCTCGCAATACATAAGTTCTTTTACTTCCTTGCTAAAGGGCACAATATCAACTATACCGATACACTTCATTCCAGCCTTATATCCTGCCCTTATTCCGTTTTCGGAATCCTCAAAAACAAAGCAGTCTTTGGGGTTTGCGCCCAAAATCTCCGCCGCTCTCAAGAAAATATCGGGCGCGGGCTTGCCGTTTTCAACTTCGGGTCCACAAACCGAAGCATCAATAATATCATATATGCCCATTTCTTTTAAATGATGGTCGGTTGAAGCGCGGGAGCTTCCCGTAGCAACAGCCATTTTTATTCCGCGGGCTTTTAGATAGTCAATAAGCTCCTTTACACCTGGTTTAAATCTTAGCACAAGATTTTTCACCACATATTCTCTGGCATCTGCTCTGAATTTTATTGCATCCAAGTCAGGAAAATTCTTTTGGAGATATGCTATACATCCTTTTTCGTTTACACCGCAAACATCGGGGATAAAGCGTCCCATATTTTTAAAGCCTTGCAATTCGCCCGCATAGTCCCATGCAGGTATAAAAACTCGTTGACTGTCAAACAAAGTACCGTCCATATCAAAAATTACGCTGAACATATTGTTTCCCCTTTACTTAATAAAATTAAACCCATTGCGTTGTGGAGAAATCGGCAAACATAAAACCGTTTTTTAACCGCGCCGCACCCATAATAAAACATTCGTTTTAACGCTTTTTTCCGTCGTGTCTAAACATACCGACAAATATCGAAATCAAAGTAAGGGTTTCGCAAAGTATGGCGCCGTAAGAACCAACCACTACATTATATATAAGCCAAGCGGGTGAACTGATAAGACCCATTTTTCTGACATCTGAAGCATTTTTGAGCCTGAAGCCGATGCTGAGCGCCGTCATACCGATTACAGGTAAAACTTCTACTATCAAATTAACAAAAGTGGGTTCTTTTCCGAAAACCGTAAAATTTAAAACATAAACCGTTATGTATACCGCAACAAAACCATAAAGCCAAGCGAGTTTTTCGGCTTTTAATTTATCCTTATAAAGATATATAATTGCTCTTATGACCGCAATAGCATTTAAAATTCCACCGATGGTAGCACCAAGCATAAAAAAATTTATAGCAAAAAGCGCACCGCCCACAAGTTGACAAGCAATTACTGTACTCTGCTTTTTACCCTGATAAGACAGAATATTAAATAACATAGCCATTATACCAATTATTTGAGCAACTATTTCAGTCATCAAAAATCATTCCTTTGCAATTTCGAATAAGCCTTCGTACTTCTTTGCCGCATCTGATTTATCCCGCCCGAAATCCCCCCGAATACCATTTTTGGTTAAAGCTCTTCAGGTTCGGACTTTTTCACATAAAACAAAGAACTGCAAAATTTTTAATCTTACAGTTCTTTAAAATGGTGGAGATGGTGGGGCTCGGCGTCCGCTTCGCGTACTACTCGGCTTGTCGACCGTCGCAAAGCGACAGTACCCGTCTGCGCCGTTTTCAGCTAAAAAACTTGCCACAGGCAACTTTTTTATACGCTGAAACCCTCTCGGGTTCGAGCCTTCTCACAAAATAAGAACCGCAAGTGCAATCACACTACGGTTCTTTAAAATGGTGG
>CAYQFW010000073.1:0-6326 GCA_964416955.1 uncultured Ruminococcus sp. | reverse complement strand
AGCCCAACTTCTCATAAGGAAGTTGGGCAGTTTTATTTGTCTTGTGGTGAGTTCTATTGCTTAGCAAGTTTTTGCGGTGAATAAAATAACACTATTGCTATATTGCAACAAGAAACACAGGGGATGGTTAGCGTGAAACCAAAATGGCTGCAAAACTGCTGAAAAGGCACACTGAACCAAGTTGAGAGTTATCCCGACCTAAAATTATAGTATTTTTAACACAAGCGGACAGTTCTCCTGTGTTGACTGATAATTGAATTTTTAGACAGTTTTTCTCTTTAAAAAACGCAAGTCATTGCGAGCAAAGCGCGGCAATCTTGTTGTGGATTAGATATTATGAGATTGCTTTGGGACTAAAGTTCCTCACAATGATAAAAGAACGGTTGAAGCAATTCAGCCGTTCTTCCGTTTTGGGATCTCTTGAAAATCCCTCTACCAACGCTGCGCGTCGGTCCCCCTCCTTTGCACAAGGAGGGCTTTCGCTCACTTGACATTATCTCAAGTGAATTGTATAATTGCAATATGATAAAAGATAAATTTGCGGGCAGACAAGAGAACTATCATCCTGTCTCACAAATTATAAATAAAAATATGATTTAGGAGTATAACGGCGATAAAGTAATATTGAATTATTAAATTTATAGGGCGACCATTACGGTCGCCTATTTTTTGCAATCTATATAATGCATTGTAGGGAAGGGGCTTGCTCCTTTCTTTTTTTATGCGTGTTTTCGCGGTTTTTGGACACTTTTAACAAATTTTCCCACCATTTATAAAAATTTTTTAAAAAAATTAAAAAAACACTTGATTTTTCGCTTTAGTGTCATTATAATATAGTTATGTGGTGCAAAGTGGAGTAAAAAACCATTAAAGTGCATCAAAGTGGAGTAAAAAGAGGTGAAAATCTTGTTTTTAGGTAATTTCCAACATAATATCGATAAAAAGGGCAGGGTTTTCATCCCGTCTAAATTCCGCGAAGAGCTTGGTGAAGAGTTTATCATTTCTCAGGATATTTCGGGAAAGCGTTGCCTTTGTGTTTACTCAATGCCCGAATGGGAAAAGTTTGTTGAGAAGATAGACAGTCTTCCGAATACCAAGTCAAGCGTTGTAAAGCGTTTCTTGTTTGCTAACGCTTTTAATGTTGAATTCGACGCGCAGGGCAGAATACTCGTTCCTGCAAACCTTCGTGAATATGCTCGTTTAGAAGACAAGGCGGACATTCTCGGTGTTAACAATAAGGTTGAAATTTGGAATACTGCTCTTTGGACCGAAGAAAACGAAAGTGTTACACCCGAATCTATTGCCGATATTATGGCAGAACTTGATTTTTAGTTATGGAGTTTAAACATATTTCGGTTTTACTTAGTGAAACCATAGATTCATTAAATATTAAGCCCGACGGAATTTATGTCGACGGAACGGTCGGAGGTGCGGGACATTCGCGTGAGATTGCAAAGCGCCTCACAAGTGGACAACTTATCTGTCTTGACCAAGACCCTGATGCAGTGAAGGTTGCGTCAGAGCGACTTGAAGGCTTACCCGCAAAGGTTATACAGAGCAATTTCAGTCAAATGACCGAAGTGTTAAATTCGCTTGGTATAGATAAGGTAGACGGAATACTTTTAGACCTTGGTGTTTCTTCACATCAACTTGATAGTGCCGAAAGGGGTTTTTCTTTTCACAAAGATGCGAAACTTGATATGAGAATGTCGCAAAGTGGAATTTCGGCAGAAGATGTGGTAAACGATTTTTCCGAAATCGAACTTGCAGATATTTTTTTCCGCTTTGGCGAAGAAAAATTTTCACGGAAGATTGCTTCTAAAATTGTGAAAGAACGCGAAAATAAAAGAATTACAACCACAACACAGTTGGCGGAAATAATTGCCAATACGTATCCCGCTTCGGCGCGACGTGACGGTCACCCCGCAAGAAAATGCTTTCAGGCAATACGAATTGCCGTAAACGGCGAGCTTGACCGTTTAAACGAAGCGCTCGGCAAAGCGTTTGATTTGCTTAATAAAGACGGCGTGTTGTCGGTAATAACATTCCATTCTTTAGAAGACCGAATGGTAAAACAGCGTTTTAAAGAATTTTGTACAGGCTGCACCTGTCCGCCCGATTTTCCTGTTTGTGTATGCGGAAAAACTCCCAAAGGACATTTACTCACACGCAAACCCATTGAACCAAGCGAAGAAGAACTTGAGTTGAACCCCAGAAGCAGAAGTGCAAAATTAAGGGTTATTATAAAAAATTAGAATCAGAAGGAGAAGGCAATTGGATAACTTAAAGTATTACAACGAAAGTTTGGCATACGATTTTGAAATGTTTATGCCAAAAGAGAAAAAACAGAATACTCGCGATAATATTGTTGTTATGCCGAAGCTTGAGCAGAAAACAAAGCAGAGAAGACAAGCTATCAGCCGCAGCCTTTCTCCGACCGTTACTGCAATAATGTGCGTTGTATTTGTTTTGGCAGGTCTTTGCGGAAATATAGCACTTCGCATAAGAATAAACGAAGTTAATTCTGAAATCAATAATGTTAAAGCCGCTGTTGCAGAACTCGACAGCGAAAAAACTGCCTTGGAAGTTGAGTTTCAAAGAAGAATTTCATATTTGAATTTGGAAACTAAAGCAGCTGAACTTGGAATGAAAAAGCCGAGCAAGGAAGATGTTAAGTATATAAGAGTTAATGATACAAATATTGCCAAAGATTCCAACGGAACAATTCTTGGTGATGAGTAATAATGATAAGGATGAAAATAATATAAATTAAGGGTACGAGAGTCAAAAAAGTTGGCTCTCGTATTCGGGCATAAAAAAGATATAAAATTTTTGTCGGATAGGAGAGATAAAGATTTGGTAAAACCAGGTAAAATGATGTTGACCCGCATTCTTGTTGTAATGATTATAATGATACTTTGTCTTTCCTTGGTGTCGGGTGCGAGTTTGTTTAACATAATGATTTTAAACGGTGAAAAATATCAAAACGAAGCATCGGAACAACAACTGTATGATAGTTTGGTCTCCGCTCCGCGCGGTGATATTTATGACCGTAATATGCAGGTACTCGCAACGAGTTCTACCGCTTGGACTGTTTACATTACACCGAACGGAATTAAAAAAATCAAAGCCGATGACGAACGCGAAAAGGTGAGAACCACAATTGCAAAAGGTCTTTCGGAAATTTTGGAGGTAGATTATGATACTGTTTATGCCAATACAGACAAAAATTCTTATTATGTTATTGTTAAAAAGAAAATCGACAAGGAAGTTGCAGATAAGGTACGCGAATTTATTTCAGCTAATAAAGATCTTGAGATTACAAAGTATATAGGTCTTGATGAAACAACAAAACGGTATTATCCTAACGATTCGTTGGCTTCGGTAGTGTTGGGATTTGTTGGGTCGGACGAACAGGGACTTGCAGGTATTGAAAGTTATTATGATACCGAACTGACAGGCATTGCGGGTCGTGTTGTTGCCGCTAAAAACGCAGCAGGTACTGATATGCGCTTTACTTATGAAAAGGTTGAAGAGGCGACAAAAGGAACTTCTCTTGTTTTAACTCTTGACTCCTATATTCAATACACGGCAGAAAAATACCTTGAAATTGCTATTGAGCAAAATAAAATTGCAGAACGCGGCGCGGCGGTTGTTATGAACGTCAACACAGGTGCTATTCTTGCGATGGCGGTAAAAGGCGACTTTAACCCAAACGACCCGTTCACGCTTTCAGAAGAAGACCAAAAAATCGTTGACGCTGAAACTGACGAGGAAACCAAAAAAGAACTTAAAAATGAACTTTTAAACCGTCAATGGCGCAATAAAGCAGTATCGGATACTTATGAACCAGGCTCGGTATTTAAGTTGGTTACAGCCGCAATAGCTATTGAGGAAAATCTTGTGAGCGAGAAGAACAGTTTTTTCTGTAACGGAAGAACGACTGTTGCAGGTCAGGGCTATGGTTGTTGGAAAAACGGAGGACACGGCACACAAAACTTGAAGACCGCAATTTCGAATTCCTGTAACCCTGCTTTTATTACAATTGGTCAGTTGATAGGTGTTTCCACATTTTCAAAATATTTTAAAGCTTTTGGTTTTGCGGAAAAAACTGGTATAGATTTGCCGGGGGAATCACGGTCTACTTATCACGCGGAAGAAAATATGGGACCTGTTGAGTTGGCTTCATCTTCTTTCGGTCAGACATTTAACGTAACACCTGTTCAATTACTTGCGGCGGTGTCTGCCACAGTTAACGGCGGTTATCTTGTGCAACCGCATTTGCTTGAAAAGAAACTTGATGAAGATAATAAGGTTATTGAAACCGTATCAACAAGTTATAAAAGACAGGTTATTTCTGAAACTACTTCGGCTACAATTCGCAATCTGATGAACTATGTTTCGGAAAACGGCGCTAAAAATTCCTTGGTTTCAGGGTATGATATCGGCGCAAAAACAGGTACTTCCCAAAAGGTTTCAAAAATTCAAGCCACAGGCGACAAATATCTCTATATAGGTTCTTGTGTAACGGTAGCACCGATTGATGACCCTGAAATAGCAGTATTTGTTATGCTTGACGAACCAAAGGGAAGCAATTATTACGGCGGTGTTATTTCAGCACCTGTAAATTCTAAAATTATGGCAGATGTATTGCCATATCTCGGATATGAACCGAGTTATTCAGATGAAGAAATTCAAAAACTTTCAATAGAAGTACCTGACACCGTGGGTTCGACTGTAGAAGAAGCTCGCGGAAAAGTTACTACTAAAAAGTTGGAATATAAAGTTGTTGGTTCGGGTGAAACTGTTGTCCGTCAGTTGCCCGAAGCAGGAAGCAAGGTTGTAAACGGTGGCACGGTAATTCTTTATACCGATGAAACCACCGATAAAACCGTAACCGTACCCGATTTTGAGGGACTCACCGCTACCGAAGCCAACAAGGCGGCTGCGAGCGCGGGAGTTAATATTGAATTTTCGGGCAATATTACTACAAGCGGACTGAAAGCATATAATCAAAGTATTAAAAAAGGCACTAAAGTTGACGCAGGAACGGTTATTACTGTATACTTTAGAGACGAATCATCGGTTGATGGATAACTTTTCGGAGGCTTATAATGAAATTATCACAATTACTCGGATGTGAAAACAGTTTAGGTGATTTGGAAATTAAAGGAATTACAAATGATTCGAGAAAGGTCGAAAAGGATTTTGTATTTGTTAACACTACAGGCGTACCTCAATTCGACCGTGATGCTGTGTCGCGTGGAGCCGCAGCAATAGTAACAAAAAATGATATCGGTTTTAGAAATACCGTTTTCGTGGATAATCCGCCGCAAACCTTTGCTGCAATGTGTGCAAATTGGTATGGAAATCCTGCAAAAGACCTTAAATTTTTGGGTGTAACAGGTACGAACGGTAAAACATCTGTTACCTATATGCTTAAAGCAATTCTTGAAAAGGCAGGGAAAAAAGTTGGTGTTATTGGCACTAATCAGTATATGATTGGCGAAAAAATCAAACCTGCAATTAACACAACCCCAAATGCCTATTATCTTAACGAACTTTTTTATGAAATGAAACAGGAAAATTGCGAGTATGTTGTGATGGAGGTTTCTTCGCACTCGTTGATTTTTGAAAATGTTTACGGACTTGATTTTGAGATTGCCATGTTTACCAATCTGACTCAAGACCATCTTGATTTTCACGGTACTATTGAAGAATATTTCCTTGCAAAGAAAAAACTTTTTTCAATGTGCAAAACGGCTGTTTTGAATGCTGATGATGAATATGGTATACGTTTAAAAAATGAAATTTCTTGTAAATCGGTAACATATTCCGTGAATAATGATGCCGATTATACTGCAAAGGGAATAAATTGCTTGCCAAATCAGATAAATTACAAACTTTTAAGTGATAATCTTACTCATATTCGTGTTAATACAGGTGGTAATTTTACTGTTTACAATTCGCTTTGTGCGATTGCCTGTGCACTGGAAATCGGCATATCAATAGGAGACGTGGTTTCCGCATTAGAAGAATTTGAAGGTGTAAAGGGCAGGGCAGAGGTTGTACCTACAAATAAAGATTTTACGGTTATTATTGACTATGCACACACACCCGACGGTCTTAAAAATATTCTTAAAACCTTTAAGGAATGTGCTAAAAACCGACTTATAGTATTGTTTGGTTGCGGTGGTGACCGCGATAACAGCAAGCGTGCGGTTATGGGTGAAATTGCATCAATTTATGCAGATTATGTTATTGTTACAAGCGATAATCCGCTTACCGAAAACCCCGCAAAAATTATTGAAGATATTATGAAAGGT
>CAYQFW010000072.1:0-6349 GCA_964416955.1 uncultured Ruminococcus sp. | reverse complement strand
TTCGCAAACCTTGGGGTCGTCGTTTGTCATATCGGTCTTGTAGAACTCGATAAGCTTTGCAAATGAGGTTAAAAGGTACTGCGGTTTTTTGCCTGTACGCTTGATGTACTCAAGAAGTGACGGCAATACGCGAACCTTGAATTTGCTGACTGAATTCAGCGAAATTGAAGCGCAAAGGTGTTTGATAAATGGATTGCGGAAGCGTTCAAAAACATTGTCAGCATAATCTAAAAGTTCCGCCTTCGGTAAATCGAGAGTAGGAATAATTTCGTCATAAACGCAGTGTTTAACAAATTCCGACATATTCTCGTCGTCCATACACTCACCCACAGTCTCGATATTTTCGAGCATAGCGTAGGGAATCATAGAAGTATGCGCGCCGTTAAGGATACGAACCTTGCGGGTTCTGTAGCGTTCGAGATTATCGGTAATGATAATGTTAAGCCCTGTTTTATCAAGCGGAAGTTCTTTTGAGAATTCTTTGTCGCCTTCGATAACCCAAAGGTGGAAAAGTTCGCTTGTGTTGAGCATATTATCCTCGTATCCCACATCTATCTTTTCATCTCTTGGATAACCTGTAACGATACGGTCAACAAGGGTATTGGTAAAGGTGTTTTCATTTTTTACAAACGCCTTGAAGTCTTCGCCTAAGCCCCAAAGGTCAGCATAATCAAGAATATATTGCTTTAAGGTTTCGCCGTTTTTGTTGATAAGCTCGCAAGGAAGGAAAACAAAGCCTCCGAGTCCCAAATCAAAGCGCTTTTTAAGAAGTAATGTAACTTTTGCGGGGAAGGTTACATTAGGCGCGTTTTCGGGTTTGTCGTCAGCATCAAAGCAGATGCCCGATTCGGTTGTGTTGGAAACAACAAAGCGGAAGTCTGGGTTTTCTGCAAGCGCAATGTAAGAAGCCCAGTCTTTATAGGGTTCTACTGTGCGAGAGATAACATCGATAAACTTTTTATCAACGGTGGGTTCGCCGTCTTTAAGACCGCGCATAACGTGGGTGTAAACACAATTCTGCTCTTCGAGCATAGCGCACATACCTTTGTCGATAGGCTGTACTACTACAACCGAGCCGTCAAAATCGGTTTTTTCGTTTGTGATTTGTAAAATCCAGTCAACAAAGCCGCGTAAAAAACCGCCTTCGCCGAATTGGATAACCTTTTCAGGTCGAATAGTCTTATTTAACATATTATTTCAAATCCTCTAAATTATACATTGTTAAGTATTCTGCGGTGTTTTTAACCATTCTGTTAAAGAGTTCGCGAGCCTTATCGAGCGGTAAGCGAACGAGCTGGTCATTAGCGAAAGCAGAGAAAGCAAGCTCAAGGTCGCGGTCAAAGCAAGCCTTAACGATGATTTCCTGGTTGCCGCAAATCTTAGCGATAAGGGGATAGATTTCCATCGGAATAGGACCTGCATTAACAGGTGTAACAGTACCGCAGGTGAAAGAAGCGTTAGTTTCAACAACTGCGCCCATGGGGAGATTTGGTGCTTGACCAATGTTAGGCATGTTAACATTGGTAACAAGGGTACGAAGACCTAAGATGGCGCGGATTTGTTCAACGCCCTCTTCGCCTGTGGGCTTGAGTTCGAATTCTTCTTCACCCTTTACAAGACGTTCGCTACGAGCCAGTCTTTCTTTAAGGTCGTTCCAACGCCATTCAACAGGAGTAAGACCGAACTTCCATTCTTCAACCTGTTCGGGAGATTTTAAGTACCAGTCGCCAGGGCAGAATTCTGCTAAGTGACGGTCGCCTGCAGCTGCTATGTAGCCGTAACGCTTAAATAAGTCGAACTTAACTCTCTGCCAGCAAGAGAAACAGTCGTTTAAGTGACCGCCGAAGTCGGTAGTAACGCCTTCGTAGTAGTATTTGTCGGCAAATTCCTTATACATCGGGAATAAGTCTTTGCCTTCATAGTATGCGGAAGTAAGCCATGTAAAGTGGTTAACACCAACAACGTTAACCTTAATGTCTTCACGGTTAACTTTTTCTAAGCCGAGATTTTCTTCAAGCATCTTAGCCATAAGAAGCTGTGTGCCGAATACTTCGTGGCAGCAACCGAAAGCCTTGATTTCGGGGAATGCGGTATAAAGCGCTTTAACGCAGATAGTCATGGGGTTGGTGTAGTTGATAACCCAAGCTTCAGGACAATATTCTTTAACAGCGAGTGCGATTTCTTCGAACATAGGAACGGTACGGAGAGCACGAACGTAACCGCCGGGGCCAACTGTATCGCCTACTGCCTGATAGATGCCATATTCTTCGGGAAGATGTACGTCAGATTCCATTTCTTTAAATGTTGCGGGAAGGATTGAAATGATAACGAAGTCAGCACCTGTAAGTGCTTCGCCGATGGTTTCGGTTGCTTCGTATTTCCAAACTGATTTACAACCTTCAACGTCGCCGATTCTGTTACCGATAATCGCATTGTTTTTTGCAGCTTCTTTATCAATGTCATAAAGAGCAACTGTGCCGCTTATGTCGTCAGCTTTTGCAAGGTCACTCATAAGACCCCAAGCCCAACCACGTGAGCCGCCGCCGATATAAGCAATTTTAATGTCTTCAACTTTTTTGCCTACGTATTTCATAGTAGAACCTCCAAAAATTTATTTTCAAATCAATTATATATCAATTTTTTGCTATTTTCCTTAAAAATATTGACATTTTACATTTATTTTCTTTACTTTTTTGATATTGCATAGTATAATTTAACCTGTAAGGAGTGGATTTTGGGTGCCTAAAATTAAAACGGATGAAAACCGAAGATTTTTTTATAACGCCACAGCGCTTACCCGCTCGGTAAAAAGTACCAAGCATTATCACTCGCTGTATGAAATTTATTATCTTGAGCAGGGAACCTGCCATTATCTGATAGAAGGCAAGTTGTTCGAGATGTCGGCGGGGGATATTGTGTTTATTCCTAAAGGAATAATTCACAAAACCGCCTATCAGGATATGCACTCGCGACTGCTTATAAACTGTTCGGGTGAGTATCTTCAGAATGTAGATTTAAATGATGCTTTTGTTTACCGAAACGAAAAGCACAAGGGCGAAATTTATGCTATTTTAAAAAATATTGAGCGTGAGTATCTTCATGCGGATAACTTTTCGGACAACCTTATAAAAGGATATATGCAACAGCTTTTGGCTATTGTTTATCGTACTAAAAATAAATACCAGAATACACGTCTTCAGAATGAATATGTTGAAAGGGCGCTCGAACGCCTTAACGAAGATTACACTTCGGACATAACCCTTACCGCTTTGGCAGAAGAATATAAGGTAAGTCCTGAGCATTTTTCACGTGTTTTCAAAAAGGAAACGGGGCTCGGGTTTAACGAATATATCTCACTTTTGCGCCTTAAAAAAGCTGAAACCCTTTTAAAGCAAAATGAAGATATAAGCATTTCTGAAATTGCTTTTTCCTGTGGGTTTAACGATAGTAACTATTTTTGCGAAAAGTTTAAAAAGGTGTACGGAAGTTCACCGCTGAAATATAGAAAAAGTCTAAAACCGCAGATTGATTTGTAATGATTATCGAATACAGAAAAGGGTATAATAAGATAAAAAATAGGGAATGGTTTAATGTCAGTTTTCGAGAAGATTTATGAAGTTGTAAAACAAATACCAAAGGGGAAAGTGGCGACCTATGGCTATGTGGCGCTTTTGGCGGGTAATCCGCGCTGGGCGCGGGTTGTGGGGTATGCGCTTCACAACAACCCCGCGCCTATGGTTATCCCTTGTCACAGGGTTGTGAATCGCGAGGGAAAAGTGGCAGAAGCCTTTGTTTTCGGGGGCGGTAACGCTCAGAGAAATTTACTCGAAAAAGAGGGTATAGTTTTTGAGAAAGATGGGACCATAGATCTTAAAAAATACGGATGGGAAAATTGATTTTAAAAATTTAGCGTTTAAAAATAAAAATCCCCGAAACGTTGTATCGGTTTCGGGGATTTTGTTATTTATTTTCGAATATTGCGTGTTCACCGTAAAACTTTGCGGCGGTTTTTTCTTCTTTGGTTTTAACTGTCCAGACAAATTTTGGCGATTTGTAAAATGATGTCGTAAGTTTTACGGGCAGAGAGTGGCGGTCAAGCTTGTTATAGGCTATAAAATCCGCTTTTGTAAGGAAGTTGAAAGCCATAAGGGTTAGCAAAATATTTAGTATGCTGTGCTTTTCTTTATCTCTGCAAACATTTGTGTAAAGCTGTCCGTAAAAGGCGTCGGGCAGGTATTTGCGCATAGCTTTTATGAGTAACGGATTAAAGGATTCTATGCAGTAAGGACCGCTATATTCCTTTAAAATTTCGGCAACTTTCGGGCAAAGGTCGGTGTTTAAATTTTCCCCTTTAAGTTCCACAAGAAGCGGAACTTTTCCGTCTATAACCTTTAAAACTTCTTTAAAGGTTGGGATTTTTTGGTCGGTACTTTTTAGTGAAAGGTCTTGCAGTTCGGAGAGGGTAAGGTCTGCGAGCTTTTTCTCAACCCCTGTCATACGCGAAAGGGTGTAGTCGTGGAAAACCATAACTTCGCCGTCGGCAGAGAGTTGAACATCAAGCTCAATTCCAACACCTTTTTCTACCGCCGCCTCAAAGGCTTTAAGCGAATTTTCGGGAATGACTTTATCGTGAAGTCCGCGGTGGGCGTAGTCACAAAGCAGTCTTTTGTCCTTAGGCCCTTTAGTGCTTGGACGGATGAACACTGTAAAATACAGCACCGTCAAAGCGAGTATAATTGCTAAAACAATATATAAAATTAACATTATTCGTCCACATCCAACATTTCGAGTGCGCTCTTGTTACTTTCGATTTTAGAGTCGCCGTGGCGCACAAAGAACATAGTAATAAAGGCGAGCGCTACAAATACTGTACCGAAGGCAAAGAAGGTATAACGCATACCTAAAAGGTCATATAAAAAGCCTGAAAGTATGGGGGCTACTATCTGCGCTGACATTGAAGCGGTGTAGTAATAGCCTGTGTATTTACCTACATTGCCCGATTTTGCAAGTTCTACAACCATTGGGAAAGAGTTTACGTTTATTGTTGCCCAACCGATACCCGCTAAGATAAATATTGGGAACATAATAAATTCGGGGGTTGTGGAGGTGACGAAATTTCCAAGGAAAAATGCGGTTGCGAGAATAATAACGCCTGCTAAAATGGTTTTTCTTCTGCCGACCTTTGAAGCCACAATACCAACGGGGATATAGGAAACTATAGCCGCCGCCTGAGCGATAATGAGGGTTAGATTAAAGTCAAAGCCTAAAATATTGGTGGCGTATACCGAATATTTACTTGTAATCGAGTTATAACCGATAAACCAAAGCGCAACTGATGCTAAAATGAGCATAAGTGAGCGAAGTTGCGCGCCCGAGAGTTTCTCGGGAGCGGTATTTTCTGCTTGGGGCTTGTCGGGCTCTAACTTTTTGGTTTCTTCTTCCATTTCAGCCGCCCATTTATTTTCTTTGACGGATAAAAGGAAGATAATAAAGCCGACAAGCATTATTGAAACAACGGCTAAGAAATAGCCTGTGTATTGCATATAGTGGTTTTTAGATGTGGCGAAAACAATTCCGAGAGCCAACACTAAAATACCGCCGAATGTACCTGTAAGGTTTATCACAGCGTTGCCCTTTGAACGCAAGGGCTTAACCGTTACGTCGGGCATAAGCGCTACTGCAGGGGAACGGAAGGTTGCCATTGCAACAAGGGTTAAAAGTAAAGTTGCAATAAAGCCTACAAGTGGCAGGGGATTGCCGAGTGTTAATTCGAGGGTTGTTTTTTGGATAAGCTCGGTACTTGCTGTGGCAGATAAATCGGGAATACCAGCGGCGATAACTCTTGCGAGTTGAATGTTATCAATAAGCGAAAGACCGATAAAGGAAATAACCGCTACAATCGTACCAAAGAAAATAAAGGGTGTGCGTTTGCCGAAGCGGGTGTTTGTTTTGTCAGAAAGCGCTCCGAAAATTGGAAGCAGGAATACAGCCAAAACATTGTCGATAGACATAACCGCGCCCGAAGCCGACTGCGGAAGACCAAAGTGGTTTGTTAAGATAAGCGGAATTATGGAGTCATACGCTTGCCAGAAAGCGCTTATAAGAAAAAACGCCATACCAACAAGGATAGTTCTTTTATAATTGAGTTTCATAAGCTTTTTCCTTTCGTTTTATAATTTTAATATACCATTAAAATATACGAAAATCAACAAAAGAAATTTATTTGATTTTATTACGATTGCATTATATAATGAAAGAAAGGGAGGTAATAGTAATGCTTAACAGAAATTATTTGCGCGCAATAGAACTTTGCGAACTGCCGCCCGAAAATTCATATTTAAGAGATTTG
>CAYQFW010000071.1:0-6376 GCA_964416955.1 uncultured Ruminococcus sp. | reverse complement strand
ACTTATTGTTGAAATTGTAGAGTTTGTAATGTATAATAATGGAAAGGAGTTGGAAATTTTGAAAAACAAATTTAGTAAAATAATTTGCTTTATAATGACTTTTACACTTATGTTTTCTGTTTTTACACTTGGCGCAACAACCGTATCTGCAGCAAGTGTTAAAAGTACGAAAATCACATCTGTGACTGCTAAATCTTCTTCATCTGTCAAGATTAAGTGGAAAAAGGTTTCAGGTGTAAAAGGTTATGTAATTTATCAGAAAAAATCAGGCGGAAGTTATAAAAAAATTGCAACAGTAAGCGGAAGTTCAAAAACTTCTTATACTAAAACCGGTTTGAGTTCTGATACAAAATATTATTATAAGATAAAAACTTATAAAGTTATAAGCGGAAAGAAAGTATACAGTGCGTATTCAAGCGCTAAATCAGTTAAAACACTTAAGTCAAGCAGTGGTGACACAAAGGTATGGATACCTACAAAAGGCGGTACTAAATATCATAAAAGTTCGTCATGTAGTAAAATGATAGGTCCAAAGAAAGTTTCGGTTTCAGAAGCGAAAGAGTCAGGTTTTACTGCTTGTAAGCGTTGTTATGGTTGAGAAAATTGTTAAAAACAGGACAAGTTTGCTTGTCCTGTTTTAATATTATTTGTAGTATATTTCGTTTGCTATATTGCCGAAGATTTCTGCGCAGGATTTAGTTTGTCTTTTGGTGTTTTCAGAGAAAACGATAATAACATACTGTGGTTTTTCAAGTGGGAAAAATCCGCAAAACCAACTGCTGTTAATCTCGGTTCCGTTTTCAAATTTTCCTGTTTGTGCTGTGGCGGTTTTGCCGGCGGCGGTGGTATTTTCGGGTTTTGCGAGATTTCCCGTACCTTCGCTTATAACAAGGGCTAAAGCGGTTTTTAGTTTTTCGGCAGTGGAAGAAGTGAAAACCTTTGTTGGACTGCCGATATTATACTTTTCTTCTTTTCCGTTTTGTATCGTGCTTTCAACAAGGCTTGGCAGATAATATTGTCCGCCGTTTGCAATTGCGCAGTAAAGCGGTAAAAGGGATATCGGAGTTGCGGTGAAATCACCCTGACCAATGCTGAAATTGGCTAAATGAGCTATATTTTCAAGCTTTTCGCCGTTGGGAAGGCTTCCTTTTGCGGTGCTTATACCATTACAAAGTTGGAGTGATTTTCCAAAGTTTAGATTGGAAGCAAGGTTTAAAATTGCAGTTTTTCCGATTTTTAAACCGAAGTTGTAAAAATAAGTGTTGCAGGAGTTGGCAATCGCATAGTTTAAATCTGTAAAACCATGTCCTGTGTGTTCGTGGCATTTGAAAACGCGGTCAATTATTTCAAAACTGCCTGTGCAGTTGTAGGTGAAAGCCGATTGCTTGTTTTCAATTCCTGCAGCGGCAATGCAAGGCTTAAAAACCGAACCCACATTGTAAGCGGCTAAAGCACGGTTAAAAAGTGGAGAACTTTCTTCTGATAATAGGTTTGAAATATTGTTGGTATTAAAGGTGGGATAACTTGTTATAGCACGGATTTTTGAAGTTTTTGCATCTGCTATGACTATTGCGCCTTGCCCCAAATTTACGGCTTCACGTTCGGCTATATTTTGAATGTTGATATCAAGTGTGGTTACAACGGCGTTATTATATGGTGAATATTCGCCCAAAATTTCAGGTTCAACACCTGATAAAACTCTGCCTTTTCCATCACAGGCAAATCGGACTGTGATATCTTCTTCACTGTATAAAATGCTGTCATAAGCTTTTTCGAGACCGCTGACACCTTTGTTTTCGGTGTTGGTGTAACCAACGGTGTGAATTGCGGAAATTTCGGCAGAGGTGGTGTAAATTTCTAAGCAGACAATACCCTCACAATCAATTTTTTGCGGAACTTCACAGGTGGTGGGCTTGCCGCTTTTCAGTGTTTCCAACACCTGTTCAAGTTCTTCGCCTTGGAGTACCTGGCTTATAGCAGTAATTGCTCTTGGTGTGGGAGAAATACAGGCAATTATCTTTTTTTGATTATTGGTTAAGGGGTATTTATTGCAGTCGAAAATTGTGCCGCGCGGTGTGGCAATTTTGATTTTAAGGCTTGCAAATTCTTCTTGAACTTCGCCATAGGCAGAAGTGGCAATTTTTGCTGTTCTTAAAATACAACTAAAAAGCAAAGCAATAATCAAAATAAAACAGACGAGACTGCGTTTTGAAAATATTTGCCAGAATTGTTTATCGTTCATAAAAAACACCTCTTGCATATTATTGGCAAGAGGTGAAATTTTAATCGGCTTTCATTCGGAGAAGCGAGCCTTTTTTTACAGGGTGTGGATAGGGGATTTTGACTGTCATCATCGGGTGGGGAGCAGAGTCGATTTCGTTATCCTTTTCATCATAAACCACATCGGCTTTTACAATGAAAGGTTTTGATTTCGGCTCTAAACAGTCAAATTCCTGTCCCTTTAGGAATTTGTTTTTAAGGGTGGCTATAATTTTACCGTCTTCGTATCCGTCGACAATAGCCGCAACCGAATAATCGCGTACATAACCCGCGTTAGCGTAGGTTTGGGCGTTTTCGGGACGTCCAAAGAAAAAGCCTTGCGAATAGTTACGGTGGCTGATTTTATTCAGTTCTTCCATAACCCATTCGGGACATTTCCAATCACCGTCTGTCTTTTCTAAACTGTCTAAAGCGCCGCGGTATGCGTTGGTTGTAACGGCTACATAATAGTGAGATTTGGCTCTGCCTTCAATTTTAAGGCTGTCTATACCCGCATCACGCATTTTATCGAGATGCTCCGCCATACACAAATCGTTGGCGTTTAGGATATACGTTCCTTTGTCGGTTTCGGTAATATCGAAATACTGACCGGGGCGCTTTTCTTCCATAAGCGAATAACTCCAACGGCAAGGCTGTGCACAGTCGCCGCGGTTGGCATCTCTGCCTGTCATATAGCTTGAAAGCAGGCATCTTGCCGAAAAGGAGACACACATGGCGCCGTGGGTAAAGGCTTCGAGTTCTAATTTTTTTGGTGTTTTGGCACGTATTTCAGCAATTTCGTTTAAAGACAATTCCCTTGCCAAAACAACTCTTTTTGCGCCTAAATTATAATAAGCGTTTGCGGTTTCATAGTTGCATATACCCGACTGTACCGAAATATGAAGTTCACATTTCGGAGCATATTTTTTAACAAGTCCAATAGTGCCCAAGTCTGCGGAAATAACCGCGTCAACCCCGATATCGTTAACCTGTTCTAAAAAAGCAGGCAAGCGTGGAAGTTCTTCATTGTGGGGAATTGTATTGCATGCAATATGCACCTTAACATCGTTATCGTGAGCATATTTTACGCCTGCTTTCAAGTCTTCAATTCCAAAGTTGCTTGCAGCCGTACGCATACCGAACTCTTCACCTGCAAGGTAAACTGCATCAGCGCCGTAATCTATGGCGGCTTTAAGACGGGTAAGGTCGCCGGCAGGGCATAAAAGCTCGGGAATTTTATTAGTTGAAATACTCATAAATCCATTTATTTTCCTGTTTTAGTTTATTTATAGTTATATTTTGTTCGTCTAAGGTCTTGTGGAAGTAGAAATTTCCGTCCTTATCGGTTACAAAGTAATAATAATCGCTTGATTCAGGGTTTAATGCGGCATTGATTGCATCAATACCGGGTGAACAAAGCGGTCCGGGGGGAAGACCTTTGATGTTATAGGTGTTATATCTGCCGTCGTCGCGTTTAAAGGATTCGCCGTAGTAGCAGGTGGGGGAAGAGCCGAGTGTAGCAAAATCGGCACTGTCAAGTCGGTTATAGAAAACGCCTGCAACCTTTGGAAGCGACGCGTTATCTTTGCCCGATTCCATTTGTATAATCGAAGCCATTGTGAGTATTTGGTTCATATTATAACCCATATCATTGGCTTTTTTATACATATCGTCGGTAATGCGTTTTTCGGTTTCAGCAATCATTTTCTTAACCGCCAAAAGCGCACATTCCTTTGAATCGTAGTTATAAAAATCATAAGTTTCGGGGAAGAGATAGCCTTCAAGGGCGTAATAGGTGCGGTCAGGGTCTGAATTTGAAAGTAGTTTTCCGTCAAGTGTGATTTCGTCTAATGCATTAAGAAAATCACTTTTGGTACAAACACCTGCTTTTTCAAGTAATGTTGCAATACCCGGTACAGTTACATCTTCGCCGTTAACATTTTTAACAAAATCGTTAATACCCGTACCTTCGGGAATGGTAACAGTGACGCTTTGCGCTTTAGCACCTTGGGTTATAAGCATATCGGCAATACTGTCATATCCTGCTTCGGTGTTGAAGTTATACACACCGTATTTGAATTGACTTTCATACCCTTTAATTTTTGCATAAAGCCTGAAAGCCATTGGCACTTTGACAGCACCGCTTTCTTCTAAAATATTAGCAATTTTTGCGGTGGAACTGCCTTGGGGAATTTCAATGCTCACTTCTTCGCCTCTGCCAAAACCAATTCCAATAAAATCCGCACCAACAAAAATAATTGAAACCGCAAGTGCGATTGAAACCACAAAAATCATTATAATCCAAAGGGTTGATTTTAAGGTGTTTTTTGGTTTTCTTTTTTTCTTTTCAGGCTTTTGTTCAATTTCTATTTCTTCAACTTCAAAGCCTTTGCCAATGATAAAATCGTCATCAGGCAGGTTGTTTTTTTGTGTTTCACTCATTTTAAAACTCCAATTTTTAATACTTCATACTTTCGCGCATATTGTCTGAGGTTTCGCTATCTGTAAGATATTTTAAAATTTCAAAACCAAACTCAAATGCCGCGCCTGCACCCCACGCGGTGATAATATTACCGTCGCGGACAACCTTTTGGTCGCAAATTTTAGCACCTAAAAGTTCCTTTTCGAAACCTGGGAAACATACAGCGTTTTTGCCGTTTAATAAGCCTTTGTGACCTAAAATTTGGGGAGCGGCACAGATGGCGCAAACGAGCAAACCGTTATCTACGCAAAAATCAATTGCGTTTTGAACGGTTTTATCTGCTTCAAGGTTGGTAGCACCTGGAAGACCGCCGGGTAAAATTATTCCGTCAAGATTTTCAAGCGGTAAATCTTTATTTACGGTGTCGGTTGTAACGGTTATGCCATGGCTACCCGTTACGTTGTTACTGCCGATGCCCACAGTCTTAACTTCTATTTTTGCTCTTCTTAAAATGTCAAGCGGAACTAAGGCTTCACACTCTTCGAAACCATTTGCTAAAAAGATATAAATCATAATAATTTCACCTTAATAAATTTCTAAGCAAGCCTTTAAAACATCTTCGGCTATTTCGCTAATGGTTCTCGGTTCACCGTCTTTAGCGCAGGGGATAATCTCCCAGCCCGAATACTTTGCGGTAAACAGCGCGGCTTTACGGCAACGCGCTAAATATTCGGTATCGCTTTCGTGAATGTCCTTTTTGCTTTCGTCACCATTGTATCTGCCCGAGAGTAGCTTTTGCGAAACTTCAATAGGCATATCAAGGAAAATTACCTTATCGGGCTTTGGGATAGCAACTTTGTTATATTCAAAATCATAAAGCCATTCTAAAAAGTTTTCCCATTGGCTTTCGGGCAATTTAGAGCATTGATGAACCGCGTTGGAGGTGGTATATCTGCCTGCAACAACAGTACCGCCGCCATTGTAAAACTCGCCCCAATTTGCCTTAAAAGATGCATAGCGGTCAACACAGTAAAAGGTAGAAGCCGCGAAAGCGTTAACATCGTCGGGTTTTTTGCCGAAGTCACCTTTTAAATACATTTTTACAAGGGTGCTTGAGGGGTTGTCGTAATCGGGGAAAGAAACTGTTTTGCAGTCTATTCCGTTTTTGGTAAGGTTTTGGGGCAACAGTTCAAGCTGGGTTGATTTTCCGCTGCCGTCGAGACCTTCTATAACAATAAGTTTACCCATTATTTTTAAGTCCTTCGTAAAATTCTCTGATTTCTTTTGCTTTTCCACAGGTCATTTTGCCTTCACTGCAAGCGCCGCGTACACAAGCGGGACCCGCACTTTTGAACAATTCGGGCGCTACCTGTAAAACAAGGGCTAACATCTGGTCGGCAACATCTTTAATTTCCCATTGCGCGCGGTTGCAACAGCGGTGTTTAAAGAAGTTGAGAAGTGAGCGGGCGTTCATAGTCATAATCATTTGGGTTTCACAAGCGTTCGGAAGAACAAAACGCGCGTCTTCTATAGCCTTTTTCTCGGCTAAGCGGTTGGCGGTTTTTTCGTCCTTGCCTTCACTCAAAAAAGTTTTAATATGTTTTTCTTTCAAAATTTCGGTAAGGCGGTCATATTTTCTTTGGTCTTCCGCCATAATCTCGTCGTATATTTCTTTGGCTTCGGGTACGGCTTCAA
>CAYQFW010000070.1:0-6376 GCA_964416955.1 uncultured Ruminococcus sp. | reverse complement strand
GTAAAAAGGAAGAAAGCAAAAAAGAAACTTCTTCTAAGAAAACAACGTCTTCAAAAACCGAGTCGGTTGAAAGCGTAGAACCCATAGAAAAAGAAGAAGTTTCACAAAATGTTACAAATGAAGCAATAACCGAAAATAATACCGTTGGTGAAGCCGAACCTGTCAAAAAAGGAAACGACAAAATAATTATAGTGATTTTGGCTGTCGCTTTAGCGGTTGTAGGCGGTGGAATCACATTGATTTTACTTCGTAGGCGAAATAGAATATAATAAATTTTTGAGCGGGGGAAACCTCGCTCATTTAAAAATCGAAAATTTTAGCGCTTTAAAGTGAAAAAACACTTGACAAGTGCTGAAAGTTGCGGTAAAATAGGTGATATATTAAGATTTTGCGAGGTGAAACGGAATGTTCAATAAGAAATTTTACTTTTATTACTTTAATCAGGGCTGCCCGTTCACCGAAATTTGCCGATAAACTTTCGGCAAAAGGTAAAACGGACAGTCCGCAACTGCTTATGCCGAAAGGGGCAAAAGTGGGGTGCGGATTTTTTGTTTAATAAAATATTCCTAAAGTGAAGTATAAATTTTGGTGGGAGTGTGTGTAATGACCGAGCTTGAAAGAGCAAGACAGATTATCAACGAAACCGACAAAGCGATGGCAACTCTTTTTGAAAAGAGAATGGACGCAGCAAAAATTGTTGCTGGTTATAAAAAACTAAACGGCTTGCCGATAGACGATTTTACCCGTGAAGCAGAAATAATAGAGCGTAACACAAACTATATTGAAAATGAGGACTACCGTTCTTATTATATAAATTTTTTGCAAAGCAATATCAATCTTTCAAAAAAACTTCAGCACAAGTTGCTTGACGGTATGCGCGTAGCTTACAGCGGTGTTGAAGGCGCGTTTGCTAATATCGCGGCGGAAAAGATTTTCCCCGACGGTAAGGCAGTAGGCTATAAAGACTTTAAGGCGGCTTATAACGCGGTAGTTGACGGCGATTGCGATTGTGCGGTGTTGCCTGTTGAAAACAGTCACAACGGCGATGTTGGACAAGTTCTCGACCTTGCTTTCTTCGGAAGTCTTTTTATAAGCGGGGTTTATGAAATCGAAGTTGTTCAGAACCTTTTGGGTAACAAGGGTGCTACCGTTTCTTCAATAAAAGAAGTTATAAGCCATCCGCAAGCACTCGGTCAATGCGCCGAGTTTATCCGCGAAAAAGGTTATAAAACTATTGATGCGGTAAACACCGCTGTTGCGGCAAAAATGGTGCGTGAGAGCGGAAGAACCGATATTGCGGCTATTGGCAGTGTGGAAGCAGGAAAAAAGTTCGGTCTCCATAAAATTGAAGGCCACATTAACGAAAGCGGTACAAATACCACACGCTTTGCGGTGTTCACCCGCGCTGAAAAGCCTGCAAGCCCAAATGATAAGCATTTTGTAATGCTTTTCACAGTTAAAAATGCCGCAGGTTCTTTGGGTGAGGCAATTACCGTTATCGGTAAGCACGGATTTAACCTTAAAGCCTTAAAGAGCCGCCCGACAAAAGAGCTTATCTGGGACTATTACTTCTTTGTTGAGGGCGAAGGCGATATTGAGAGCGGTGAGGGCAAGGCAATGCTTGCCGACCTTGAAAACTGCTGTAACAACCTTAAAATTTTAGGACGCTTTGAAAAAGAAATTCTTATTAAATAGGAGAAAAAGTTTTGGAAATAGATGTAAAAACTTTAGACGGCGGTTATAAAATCGTGCTACAACGCGGTGCTTTAAAAAAGGCAGGCGAGCTTTTACCGCTTGACCGCAAGGTTTTAATCGTTACCGATAGCGGAGTACCGGAAGAATATGCAAAAACTGTGGCAGACGCTTGCAAAAACCCTGTTATTTTAACAATACCGCAGGGTGAGCAGTCAAAACAAACTGTAACTTTAGAGACTTTACTTAAAACTATGGTTGAAAACAACTTTACCCGTACCGACTGTGTTGTAGCAGTTGGCGGCGGTGTTGTGGGCGACCTTTCGGGCTTTGCGGCGGCAATTTTTATGCGCGGAATTGATTTTTACAATATCCCCACAACCGTTCTTTCGCAGGTTGATTCTTCAATAGGCGGTAAAACTGCGGTTGATTTTATGGGTTATAAAAATTTAGTAGGTGCTTTTTATCCGCCTAAAAAGGTTATTATTGACCCTGATACTTTAAAGACCTTACCCCAAAGACAAATTTCCAACGGTCTTTGCGAAGCGCTTAAAATGTCGCTTACAAGCGATAAAGAGTTGTTTGGAATTTTCGAAAGCGCGGATATTGGCGACGATACAGTTCTGGACGATATAATTTACCGCGCGTTACTTATAAAGAAATACGTTGTAGAACAGGACGAGCGCGAAAGCGGTCTTCGTAAAATACTCAATTTCGGTCATACCTTGGCGCACGCTGTTGAAAGTATAAACGAGATGGAAAAATACTACCACGGCGAATGCGTTGCAATCGGTATGATACCGATGTGTAGCGAAAGTGTTAAAAATAGGCTTATGCCTGTACTCAAAAAACTTAATTTGCCGACAGTTTTAGAAGAAAGCGCGCAAGAGCTTATTGAGGCTTGCAGGCACGATAAAAAGGCATTCGGCGATAATATAACCGTTGTAACGGTGGAAGAAATCGGAAGTTTCGAGATGAAAAATCTTTCATTCGACGAATTTTCAGAAATGATAAGGAGTGTGGCTTTAAAATGAAAAATACATTCGGCAATAATCTGACCGTAACCCTTTTCGGCGAAAGCCACGGAACAGCTATAGGCGCGGTACTCGACGGCATTACCCCCGGTCTTACGGTTGATACCGAGATTATAAAGAATATGCTAAGCCTTAGAAAAGGTTTAAGCGCGATTTCTACCCCGCGCAGAGAACAAGACGAGTTCGAGATATTGAGCGGTGTTTTCGAGGGTAAAACTACAGGCACACCACTTTGCATTGTTATTAAAAACCAAGATACACGCTCAAAAGATTACTCGGCTACAAAAGATTTGGCAAGACCTTCCCATGCGGATTTTGCTGCCGAGTGTAAATACGGCGGTTTTCAGGACTTTCGCGGCGGCGGTCACTTTAGCGGTAGAATTACCGCACCGCTTGTAGCTTTAGCTGGAATTATTATTCCTGCTCTCGAGCAAAAGGAAATATATATAGGCAGTCATATTTCCGCTTGCGGTGGTTTAACCGATAAAGCGTTTAGCGATTATAAAACCGATATTGAGCGTTTAAAGGCTAAGGAATTTGCCGTTTTGGACGACAGTATAGGCGAGCAAATGATAGATGCTATAAAGTCAGCTAAATCTGAGGGGGATAGCCTTGGCGGTGTTGTAGAAACTGCGGTAATCGGCTTACCTAAAGGCGTTGGCGAGCCTTGGTTTGATAGTGTGGAAAGTGTACTTTCTCACGCGCTTTTCTCGGTTCCTGCTGTAAAGGGTGTTGAATTTGGCGCGGGATTTTCTTTTGCCGAAATGAAAGGCTCTGACGCTAACGATAACCTTAAAATAGAAAACGGCGAAATTGTGACTGAAACTAATAATTCGGGCGGTATAAACGGCGGTATTACCAACGGTATGCCAATAGTTTTCCGTACAGCGTTCCGTCCAACACCCACAATTTCCAAACCGCAGAACACAGTAAACTTCAAAACGCACGAAGATGCTGTTCTTGAAGCTAAAGGCAGACACGACCCTTGTATTGTGCATCGCGCAAAGGTGGTTGTGGACAGTATTACGGCGATTACAATTGCTGATATGTTAATAACTCGTTTTGGTACAGATTGGTTGGGTAAATAATGGAATATGCGCTTATAGGTGAAAAACTTTCACACAGTTTTTCTAAAGAAATATATACAAAGTACTTTGGAATGGACTATTGTGTAAAGGAAATGCCAACCGAAGAAATTGATGAGTTTCTAAAAGCAAAGGATTTTAAGGGTATAAATGTCACCATTCCTTACAAACAAACCGTAATACCTTATCTTGATGAAATAAGTGATATAGCAAAAAAAATAGGTGCTATAAATGTTATTATAAATGATAACGGCAGATTAAAGGGCTATAATACTGATATTTGGGGTATGAAGGCTAATATCGAATATGTTGGCATAAACCTTAAGGAAAAAGAAGTTTTGATATTAGGCGACGGCGGTACTTCAAAAACCGCTTATGCTGTAGCCGAAGTATGTGGTGCTAAAACAATAACTAAGGTATCGCGTGAAAAGGGAAACGGTACAATTACATACGAAGAAGCTAAGTTAAGGAAAAATACACAGGTTATTATAAATACAACACCTGTGGGTATGTATCCTAAAATTGACGGAATTCTTGTAGATTTAGACGATTTTCCTGTTTTAGAAGGCGTTTTTGATGCGGTTTATAATCCGCTTTGTTCAATGCTTGTGATTGAGGCTAAAAAACGCGGAATTGTAGCTTCGGGCGGTCTTTATATGCTAATAAGTCAAGCGGTGTTTGCTGTGGAAAAATTTAAAAATGAAGAGTATTCACAGGAAAAAACAAATCGGATTTTCAATGAAATTTATAAATCTAAAGAGAACATTGTACTTGTAGGTATGCCCGCGAGCGGTAAGACAACTGTAGGTAAGCTTTTGGCGGAAGAATTGGGTAGAGAGTTTATCGATACTGACGAGATAATTGTTTCGGAAAACGGCAATATTAACGATATTTTCGAAACTAAAGGTGAAACGACTTTTCGTGATATTGAAACTGATGTTATAAAGCGTGTCTCTGCTTTGCAAGGTAAAGTTATTGCAACAGGCGGGGGAGCGGTTTTAAGACAGGAAAATGTAGATTTTCTGAAACTTAACGGAAAGGTTTATTTCCTTGACCGTCCGCTTGAACAGTTGGTCGGCACAGTTGACCGCCCGTTGTCACAAAATGCAGACATGCTTAAACAAAGATATAATGAGCGTTATGATATTTACTGTGGTTGTTGCGATAAAAGAATAATTTCGAACACCACACCTGAGGATGCGGTAGCAAGCATCAAGGAGGATTTTATAAAATGAAAATCTTGGTTTTAAACGGACCTAATCTTAATATGCTCGGTATTCGCGAACCCGAAATATACGGAAAAAACACTTATGAAGATTTATGCGACTTAATTAAAGCATACGCCAAAGAAAAACGCATTATAGTTGACATATTTCAGTCTAATCACGAGGGTGATTTAGTTGACGAAATTCAGGACGCTTACGGTGAATATAACGGTATCGTTATAAACCCCGCCGCCTATACCCATACAAGCGTGGCTTTGCTTGATGCTTTAAAAGCGGTTGGTATACCTGCGGTGGAAGTTCATATTTCGGATGTTTCCAAGCGCGAAGATTATAGACAAATAAGTTTTGTTCGTGAATATTGTTTTGAAACAATAACAGGGCTTGGCTTTGATGGTTATTTAAGAGCAATAGATAAGCTTTTGGGGATTTGAAATGACAGTA
Source organism: uncultured Ruminococcus sp. (assembly GCA_964416955.1). GTDB lineage: Bacteria > Bacillota > Clostridia > Oscillospirales > Acutalibacteraceae > UBA737. Next base: position 898 of record CAYQFW010000070.1, on the reverse strand, counting down.
GAAATTAAACCTTCTAAGGCGGTGGGTGAAGTTTTTGCTCCGCCGTCAAAGAGTATGGCTCACAGGGCGCTTATATGCGGTGCATTAAGTGAAAACAGCGTTATTGAAAACATTGCTTTTTCGAAGGATATAGAGGCAACGCTTGGTTGCCTTAAAGGTCTTGGCGCAGATGTTGAAATTTGCGAGAATAAGATAACTTTAGGCGGGCTGAAACTTGAAAATATCCCCGAAAATGCGGTTATCGACTGTAACGAGAGCGGAAGTACACTTCGCTTTTTACTGCCGCTTTGTATGGCGTGCGGAAAAACTGTAACCTTAAAGGGCGCAAAAAGGCTATTTGAAAGACCTTTGAGTATTTACGAAGAAATCGCAACCGAGCAAGGAATTGACTTTCAAAAAGGCGAAGATTTTGTCAAGGTTTGCGGAAGTCTTAAAAGCGGTGAATATAAGGTTGCGGGCAATATTTCAAGCCAGTTTATAAGTGGACTTTTGTTTTTGCTTCCGCTTCTTTCGGGTGACAGTATCCTTACTGTTACAGGCAATTTTGAAAGCGCCTCTTATATTGATTTGACACTATGTGCTTTAAGAGATTTTGGAATAGAAATTTCGCGCAAGGAGAATGTATTTTATATTAAAGGCGGGCAAACTTACGCCGATAATAATTATGCAGTAGAGGGTGACTGCTCTAACGCGGCATTTTTGGAAGCCTTTAATTATCTTGGCGGAAATGTCAAGGTTTTAGGACTTAAGGGTGATACCTTGCAGGGCGACCGAGTATATAAACAAATTTTTGAAGGTCTTAAAAACGGAAAAAAGCAATTTGATTTGTCCGATTGCCCCGATTTAGCCCCCGTTTTATTCGCAGTGGCGGCGGTTTTTGGCGGTGCCGAGTTTACAG
>CAYQFW010000069.1:0-6395 GCA_964416955.1 uncultured Ruminococcus sp. | reverse complement strand
TCCGAAGAAGGCGCACAGGATAACCAATATGGCGGCTACAATGTTTCGGGTGAAGATATTATGTTAGAAGCACCGTTAAGGGAAGATATCGCGAAAACTGAAATAGAAGAAAATATCGCACCTGTTAAGGAAAGCGTTTCCCAAGCGGAAAGAGTTGGTAAGACATCAACAAAAGCAAGTGATTTTTCCGATATGGATGAGTACTTCGATTGGCTTTTGGATGAACAAAGTAATACTAAAGATATTGCGCCTGTGAGAGCGGAAAATGTTGCTGATAGTGAAGAAGCCGACAGAGTTTCTTCTTTGCTTGATGTTGACGGTGAAGAAGCGGATAGGGTTTCTTCACTTCCTGACACCAATTCCGCAAAGAGTAAAGTTTCGGGAAATCGAACAATAGAAACTGTTGAAGACAGGATTGCGGCAAAGCTGGAAGCAGCTGAAACCGCGCTTGAAAACAACAGGCGGTTGCGAGAAGAGTCGGCTTCGGGGTGTTCAGGAACGATTAAATCATCCATTTCGGCAAAAACCGCACCGAGAACCGATGCGGTTTAAGGGTTTTCTACGGTTATGTAGTAAAACCTGTGGGATTTATATCAAGCCCGAAGCTCACAGAAAGTGCCTTGTCCACCTTGCCCATAGCTGAAAGGTCGAGCGCACCCATCTTTTCTTTAAGGCGCTTTTTATCTATAGTGCGCACCTGCTCCAAAAGAACGATAGAGTCCTTGGCAAGTCCGCAGTTATCAGCATCGACCGAAATATGCGTAGGCAGTTTTGTCTTATCGCGCTGGCTTGTAATTGCCGCCGCTATAACTGTTGGGCTATACTTGTTACCAACATCGTTTTGTATAATAAGTACAGGCCTTACTCCACCCTGTTCCGAGCCTATAACCGGACTTAAATCGGCATAATAAATTTCTCCGCGTTTAATATTCATCACTTTTCACACTCCGATTATATTCTTGCCTCAAACGCACAAAAATAATCACTAAAATTTCTACATTACATAATATGTGAAAAAATTTTTTCGGTGAAAGCGGAGTTGGAGTAATTTGTCGGTTGACTTTAAAGCTGTAAAAAGCTATAATTTTAGTTAGAGGTGACTAACCAATGAAAACCTATAATATAACGGGTATGAGCTGTGCCGCTTGCAGTGCAAGGGTTGAAGCTTGCGTGTCTGCGCTCGATGGCGTTAGCGAATGCTCGGTTAATTTGCTTACAAATTCTATGACGGTCTCGGGAAGTGCTTCTTCGGAAGAAATTATAAACGCAGTAAAAAACGCGGGCTACGGCGCATCTTTAAAGGGAGAAAATCCTTCTTTGGAAGATAATTCTTTAAAAGACACCAAAACCCCGCTTCTTAAAAAACGCCTTGTGTATTCGCTCGGCTTTTTAGCGGTGCTTATGTATTTTTCTATGGGGCATACAATGTGGGGATTCCCCCTACCCGCCGTTTTAGAAAAAAATCCCTTTTTAATTGCAATAATTCAACTGATACTCACTATTATTATAATGGTAGTAAACAAACATTTCTTTATAAATGGCTTTAAAGGGCTTATTCACCGCGCACCTAATATGGACACACTCGTAAGTTTAGGCTCGGCGGCTGGTTTCATTTACAGCACAGCGGTGCTTTTCACAATAGCTACAGCACAGATGCGTGGCGATTTTTCCACCGCCGCACACTCACTTCACGACCTATATTTTGAATCAAGTGCGATGATTTTAGCGCTTATCACTTTAGGCAAAATGCTTGAAGCCCGAGCAAAAGGCAAAACCACAAACGCGCTTAAAAGCCTTATGGACCTATCCCCAAAAACTGCAACTGTTATAAAAGACGGCAAAGAAATCACCGTTTCAGTTGAAGAAGTAGCCATTGGTGATATTTTTATAGTAAAACCGGGCGAAAGCATTGCAGTTGACGGAATTGTTGTGGAAGGCTTCAGCGCGGTTGACGAATCTATGCTCAGCGGTGAAAGTGTTCCTGTTGAAAAAAACGAGGGTTCATTAGTTTCGGCAGGCACTATTAACAAATCGGGCTTTTTAAAATGCAAAGCCGTTAAAGTCGGCGAAGATACCGCCATTTCTCAAATAATCAAAATGGTAAGTGATGCCGCCGCCACAAAAGCGCCGATAGCCAAAATTGCCGATAAAGTATCGGGCGTGTTTGTTCCCGCGGTTATTGTTATCGCTTTAGTAACAACAGTTGTTTGGTTATTGCTTGGTCAAACTATCGGCTACGCCTTAGCTCGCGGAATTTCGGTTTTAGTAATCAGTTGCCCCTGCGCGTTAGGTCTTGCCACCCCCGTTGCAATAATGGTTGGTAACGGAAAAGGCGCTAAAAACGGTATTTTGTTTAAAAACGCTGTTTCGCTTGAACAAGTCGGCAAAGCGCAAATTGTGGCTTTGGACAAAACAGGCACTATTACAAAAGGTACCCCCAGTGTTACCGATATTGTGCCTTATAATATTTCGGAACAGGAAATTTTGACACTTGCTTTTTCACTAGAAAAGCAAAGCGAACACCCGCTTTCAAAAGCCATTACCAAAAAAGGTGAGGAACTTGGTATCACCCCTAACCCTGTTACAGACTTCACAGCGATTGCAGGCAACGGGCTTACAGCAATATGTGACGGAAATATTTTAAAAGGCGGTAATCTTTCGTTTATAAATAAATGTGTTCCCAAAGAAGCAATAATACAAGCGGAATATTTTGCCCAAGAAGGCAAAACTCCCCTGTTCTTTAGTAAAAACGATAAATTCTGCGGTATTATTGCAGTTGCCGATACTGTAAAAGACGAAAGCGCGCAAGCAATTAAGGAGTTGCAAAATATGGGACTTCGGGTTATAATGATAACCGGTGATAATTCCCACACTGCAAATACTTTGGGAAAATATGTCGGTGTGGACGAAGTTTTTGCCGAAATTCTGCCCGACGGAAAAGAAAAAATTATTTCAGCACTTAAAAAAGACGGTAAAGTTGTAATGGTAGGCGACGGCATAAACGATGCCCCTGCCCTTACAAGTGCGGATATAGGAATTGCCATTGGCACAGGCACCGATGTTGCTATTGATGCCGCAGATATCGTGCTGATGAAAAACAGCCTTTTAGATGTTTGTGCTGCTATCAGGCTTTCGCGTGCAACAATTAAAATCATTCGCGAAAACTTATTCTGGGCTTTTGTTTACAACTGTTTAGGCATTCCGCTGGCGGCAGGTGTTTTCATTTCCCTTTTCGGTTGGCAGTTAAACCCAATGTTTGGAGCCGCCGCTATGAGCCTTTCGTCTTTCTGTGTTGTATCAAACGCTTTAAGGCTTAACTTTGCAAAAATTTATAACAGCAGCAAAGACAAAAAATTCAAACACAAGGAGAAAAGGAATATGACTTATAAAACCACCTTAAAAATCGAAGGTATGATGTGCCCACACTGTGAAGCAAGGGTGAAATCCGCATTAGAAGATTTAGAAAATATTGTATCAGTTTCCGTAAGCCACAAAGAAGGCATGGCAGTTATTGAAACCTCAAAAGAAATCACAGACAGCCTCAAAGAAACCATTGAAGTGCAAGGATACAAAGTTTTAGAAATTTTAAAATAACGGAGTAAAAAATGCAAAAATCTAAAAAAATATTAGCCCTTTTGCTGATTTTGGTTTTGTGCTTTTCCGCCGTTCCGATATCTGCCCTAACCGTTTCAGCAGAAACAGTTAAAATCGGATATATTTCCGGTGAAGACGTCAATATCCGCAAAGATGCCACCACCTCTTCGGAAAAGGTTGCAACCGTTTCTAAATGGACTGTAACAGTTTTAAAAAGCAAAAATGATACGCTTGGTACCATAAACCCAAATACAGAAAAGGTTTACGAATGGTACCAGATAACTTACACTTCCCAGTCCAAAACCATAAAAGGTTACATAAGAGAAGATTTAATTGAAGTAAAATCTTACGAACTTGATGCTTCTTTTTCTGAAACTCTTAAAAACTTCCCCGAAAGTTATCACAATTATTTAACCGTACTTCACGCTTTATATCCTAATTGGGAATTCACAGCCGATAAAGTTGAAAGCAGTTTTAGTGATGCTGTAGCGGCGCAAGACACCGATTTCAAAAAACTTGTAACTACAAATTATAATTCCCTTCGTTCAATGCGCGAAGGATGTTATGATTGGGAAAAGGAAGAATTCATCACTTCTGACAACGGCAAATACGGTGCTTCAAAAGAAGTTATTGCCTATTATATGGACCCCCGAAACTTCCTTAACGCCAACGATATTTATATTTTTATGCAACAGTCCTATGATGCCGAAACTCAAACCAAAGACGGTGTTAAACAAATAATTGAAGGTACTTATCTAGACGCCAAAATCACCGATAAAAACGATAAATATTACGGAAAGACCTATGCAACCGTTATAATAAAGGCTGCCCAAAAATCAAAGGTCAATCCTTATGTTTTAGCTTCGACACTTATCCAGGAGCAAGGCTCTAAAGGCAGTGTTTTGAGCAAAGGCGGAAAATATAACGATACCACAGTTTACAATTTCTTTAACTTCGGCGCAAGCGGAAGCACTAAAGAGGAGGTAATTAAAAACGGTCAAAAATACGCCTACAATCAAGGCTGGACAACACCCTCTGCCGCTTTAATCGAAGGTGCAGTAAAATATGGCTCAAATTATATAGCAATCGGTCAGGATACATATTTTTACAAAAACTACAATGTTTTAAATCCGGATAAACTTTGGCATCAATATGCGCAAAGCGTTCATGATTCTTTAAGCTCCTCTCGCTTTTTAAAAACAAATTATGCCGATTATAAAGACTTAAAAGTAACTTTCCGCATACCCGTTTACGAAGATATGCCCACAAAAGTTTCCAAATTCCCCACCGAAAGCGACGAACTTAATAACTACTATTTTTCATCAATCAAAGTTGACGGTCTAACCCCTGCCTTTAATATGTATACCACCTCGTACACCCTGACTGCTACGGGCGATATTGATGTATATATAGGACTTCCCGAAAATGCACTTTATACAAGCAGCCAAACCTACAACCTTAAAAAAGGCACAAACACGGTTAAATTGAAAGTGAAATCCCAAACAGGTTATTCACGAACCTATACAATAACCGTCACCGCCGAAAAAAGCGCTGTGCTGACAGTAAAACAACTCGGCGGAACTCTGATACAAGAAGATGACGGAAGATATTATTACTACCTGAACGGTGAAAAATCAACCGAAACCACACTTGTAAAATATAACGGTAAATATCATTATGTTAAAAAAGGTGTCTTTACTGAAAGTACCACATTTGTAAAATACCTTAACAAATATTACTACGTGGAAAACGGCATTTGGACTAAAGATACAAAATTTGTAAAATATAAAGATAAATACTATTATGTGAAAAGCGGTATACGTTCCACCGATACCAAGTTTGTAAAATATGAAGGTAAGTACTATTATATCAAAAAGGGTGTCCGTTCAAGCGATACCAAGTTCGTGAAATATAACAATGAGTACTACTATATTAAAAAAGGTATACGTTCGGATAAAACGGGTTTTGTAAAATATAAAGATAAATATTACCGTCTCAAAGAAGGTGTGCGTGTTTCTAAAGACACCTATACAAAATACGGCAGTTTATATTTAAGACTTTCCACAACCGAGTTTACCTACAGCGGAAAAGCCAGACGCCCTTCGGTTAAAATCTATAACAGCAAAGGGAACAAACTTTCCACAGATTACTATACCGTATCTTATGCGAGTGGCAGAAAGAATGTTGGTAAATACAAAGTTACCGTTAATTTCAAAGGAAAATACTCTGGCAGTGTAAAACTATATTTTAAAATCACCCCTGAAGAAACCATCATTTCAAAAGTTACCGCAGCCAAAAAAAGCCTCAAAGTAAAAATCAAAAAGCAATCAACCCAAACAAAAGGTTATGAGATTCAATATTCAACTTCAAAAACTTTTGAAAATGCAAAAACTAAAACTATAAAAAATCATAAAACAACTACGGTAACCCTTAAAAAACTCAAATCAAATAAAACTTATTATATAAGAGTCCGCACCTATAAAACAGTAAACGGTAAAAAATATTATTCCGATTGGTCAAACTATAAAAAGAAAAAAACAAAATAAAGAATCAAAGCGTCTTGTAAAGAAATGAAACTTTTACAAGACGCTTTTAATATATGAAATTCTTTTAATTTCGGATATTGATTTTATATAGTGATATTTTTTCGCACCAAACAGTCAAAGGCAATATCACTTGCCGCAAGGCGAATAAAATTGCCCAAGCGTCCCTAAGAACACTTGGGCAATGCAAGAATTTTTTAAAATTCAATTATTTTGAATATTTTTCACGAGCTACGTAGCTTGTATGTAAGTCGTGGT
>CAYQFW010000068.1:0-6397 GCA_964416955.1 uncultured Ruminococcus sp. | reverse complement strand
TAAGTTCTCACAAATTGCTCATGAAATCGCAAAAGAATACCCCGAAATTACTGCAGAAGAGTGGTATATCGATATTATGACCGCCAACCTTGTCAACGAGAATATCCGCTCGAATTTCGAAGTATTTGTAATGCCAAATCTTTACGGTGATATCATTACCGATGAAGCGGCTCAGATTCAGGGTGGTGTAGGTACGGCGGGTAGTGCAAATATCGGCGATAAATACGCTATGTTTGAACCCATTCATGGCACAGCACCCCGTTTGATTGAGGCAGGCAGGGGAGATTACGCAAACCCGACAAGTATGTTTAAGGCTACCGAAATGATGCTTCGACATATCGGTTTTATTGAAAAAGCAAATAAACTAAGCGATGCACTTAATATCTGCACCGAAACCGAAAAACGGGTTATTGTTGATGATAGCGAACAAAGTGCTACCTGTTCGCAGTTTGGCGATTACCTTATGGAAACAATTGAAAAACTATAAATTTAAAATTCCCGTGTATGCGGGAGTTTTTTTCTATTTAGTTGACATACACTTAAAAAAACTATATAATATTAGTATATTTTGCAAATAAATGTCGAAAGGAATTAAATATGAAAAAACTCGTAAAATTTCAATGTATTTTTTTGTCTTTCACTTTATTGTTATGCATAGTGTTTTCAAGCCGGCTTTTTGTATTCGCCGAAACAGTAAAGGTTGGCTATATTTCAGGAACGGGTGTCAACATTCGCAAAGATGCTTCCACATCTTCAAAATCCGTTGCCACTGTTTCTCAACTTTATGTTAATGTGGTTTCCACAAAAAACGATACTAAAAGTACTGATAACCCCGATACAAATAAAACGTATGTTTGGTACAAAATTTCTTATACCGCTTCTTCTGAAACGGTTACGGGATATGTTCGAGAAGATTTGATTAGCGTTCAAGAAGTCACGCTTGATTCGGATTTTGCAAAACAACTTGACGATTTTCCAAATAGTTATCATGATGATTTAATTTTGCTTCACGCTGTATATCCAAATTGGAGCTTTACTGCCGATAAGGTGACTTCAAGTTTTGAAGATTCGGTTTCCGCACAAGATTATTTATTTTACAAACTGGTTCAATCAACCGATAATTCTTTGCGTTCAATGCGCAAAGGTTGTTATAACTGGACAACTGAAAAGTTTGTCGAAACCGACAGCGGCGGTTGGTACGGTGCTTCGCGAGAAGTAATTGCATATTATATGGACCCGCGTAATTTCTTGAATCTCAACGATATTTATCAGTATTTGCAACAAACATTTGATTCAAAGACACAAACTGTGCAGGGTGTTGAGCAAATAATTGACGGTACATTCCTTGATGCAAAAATTACTGACAAAAATGACGAATATTATAACAAAAAATATTCAGAAGTGATTTTAAAAGCCGCTGAAGAATCGTCGGTAAATCCTTACGTTCTGGCTTCCACAATTTTGCAAGAGCAGGGCAGAAACGGCAGTACTTTGAGTAATGGCTCAACTTATAAAGATGTTACGGTTTATAACTTTTTTAATTACGGTGCTACAGGCTCAAATCAAACTGCAGTTATAAATAGCGGTCTTAAATACGCTTACGAACAAGATTGGACAACGCCTTCAAAATCTATAATTGCAGGTGCTAAAAAATATGGTTCGGGTTATATAAATGCCGGTCAAGATACATATTTTTACAAGAATTATAATGTTTTAGAACCTGACAGACTATGGCATCAATATGCGCAAAATGTTGCAGATTCTTTTAATTCTTCAAAATTTTTAAAGACCGCTTACAGCGAACAAAAAGATTTAAAACTTAATTTCAGAATCCCCGTTTACACTTCCTTGCCTGAAGATATTTCTACTTTCCCAGAAGTCAGCGAAAAACTCAATAACTATTATTTTAATGATATCAAAATTGATGGCTTGACTCCTACATTTGAGCGTTATACATACGAATATTCATTATCGGTAGCTGAAAACACCACAGTTGAAATCGGTTTGCCAGACGGTGCTTCGTTATATGGAAAGACTGCCATTACGCTGTCGAAGGGTGAAAATGAAGTTAAACTTGCCGTTGTATCGGAAACAGGGTATACAAATATTTATCTAATAAATGTTGAAGCCGAAAAGAAATGTAAGCTTACTTTGAAAATTTCGGAAACTCCTGAAAATACAGAAAATAATTCTTCACAAAGCGAAAGTTCAGGTAACGGTTCAAGTGGTGAAAGTGTTAGTGCCGTTGTTCTTGGTGACACTAACAGCGACGGCAAAGTCACTCTTACTGACCTTGCAAATGTTCGCCTGCATTTATTAGAGATAATCACTCTTAAAGGTGATGCATTTACAGGCGCTGATACAAACAAAGACAGTAAAATTACATTAACCGATTTAGCCAATTTAAGATTACACTTATTAGAAATTATAACATTGAAATAACGGAGTGAGAAAATGAAAATTTTTACCAAATTCATAACTATTATCGCAACACTTTGCATTATACTTTGTATGTTGTTTTTACCTGCAAGTGCGGCAAGCAACGCGACGATTATTTTCAGCAGTAATTCTATTGAAGTCGGAAAGAAAGTAACGGTATCTGTTTCTATCAATCCCAAAGAAGCAATGTATGGAGTTTCGTTCTATCTTCAGTATAACGATTCTGTGTTAAAATACAACAGCGGAAACGGTAATGAAAATTCTGCAGGTGTGCTTAAAGTTGTTGAATCACCTTCGGGTGATAAAAGCGTTAAGTATAATTTTACTTTTGAAGCACTTAAAGCAGGTACAAGTGCAATTTCTGTAACCGATTGTGTATATGTTGTTAACGGCGAAAACGGCACCGAAGAAAAAAGTTTTACAGGCGCTTCTGCTACGCTTACTGTTAAAGATGCTTCACTTTCAAGTAATGCTAAACTTAAATCGCTTAAAGTCAGTGGTTATTCACTTTCCCCGTCTTTTTCTTCTACCACAACGAGTTACACATTAAAAGTGCCCTATGATACTAAAAAAATCAATGTAACAGCAACCGCTTCCGACGATAATGCAAAGGTTGTAAGTGTTGAAGGTAATACTAATCTTAAAGTCGGTAAAAACACAGTTACAGTAACTGTAGAAGCCGAAAACGGCACCCAGAAAAAATATAAAATCACTGTAACCCGCCTTGAAAATGAAACTTCTTCACAAAACAGCTCTTCCGAAGAAACCGAAAGCGACACCGAAGAAACTACCGAAAGCGGCTTACTTACTACAATTTCGGGCACTGAATTTACCATTATGACAAAAATTTCCGAGGACATTCTTTTTAATGGCTTTACGGTGGAAACAAAAACCGTAAATGGTTACGAAGTTGAAACCGCCGTTGACGAAAACGGCGTGTTCAGATTATTTTATTTGATGTCTGATGACAGTGAGAAACTCACACCATATTTATATGACGAAGTTCTTGACCAATTTGAAAAACTTAAATATGTTACTATTGGAGAAAGAACCTATATTCTGACTTCGTTGCCGAGCGATGTTGAATTACCTGAAACTCTCTACATCTCTGACACAAACATTGGCGGTTTTTCGGTTGAATGTCTTTCTGACACAGACCCAACAATGTCTGATTTTCATTATGTATATTGTTACAGCGACGGTATGTATAATTTCTACCGTTATGATGCGCTTGAAGGCACACTCCACAGATTTCCTGATTTTAATAATCTAATGTCTATCAGCGATAATAACGACGGCATTTTTGATAGATTTGCCACTTTATCAACCAACGGTAAAATTATAATGATTGCCTTGTGTGTGCTTATTATCGGAGTTTTTGCGCTTTTAATTATGTTGATTGCATATCTCATAAAAAAATCAATGAATAATACCGATGATATGATTTTATCTTCGTATGATGACGATTTTGATGAGATAGAAATTAAAAATGAAAATAATGTATTGAAATAGTTCTCTGAAATGCTGTCTCATAACAGGGACAGCATTTTTTAAGAATTAAATTTTAAATATTTTCATATTATTATCATGGTGATTTTATGGAAATTTTTAAATATTGCGTACTTTCCTTAATTGTTATTTGTTTTATCGTAATTTTAATTTTTGCGTCCAGAACAAAAAAAGCTCTTTCGGTATTGTTGTTTAATTCAATATTGGGTCTTGCTGTATTTTTTGGTTTATATTTTACTAAAAAATACACAGGTATTACATTAGCAGTTAACCAATTCACAATTATAGGCAGCGCTTTATTTGGTATGCCTGCGGTATGCGGTTTTTTGTTATTGAATTTATTGTTTTAACGTGTCGTTTATGGTACATTGAAAGTGGTATCATTATTGTAAGAGGTGAAAAAATGCTACAGTTTATTTACGGTTTGCCGCGTTCGGGCAAAACCACAAAAATTTTGTCAATGGTTAAAGAACTGACCGACAACAATAAAAATTGTGTTATCATAGTTCCGGAACAGGCAACCTTTGAAACTGAAAAGGCGGTTTTAAAAGCACTTGGAGATTCATTTGCGCTAAAATGTCAAGTTTTAAGTTTCAGCCGTTTGCAAGATGATATTACGCGCATGGTTGGTGGCGTTTCTGCTAAGGTTTTAAAGGATAGCGATAAAATAATTTTTATGAGCAAGGCGCTTAAAAGCATTGCCGCCGAGTTAAAGGTTTGGGGGAAATATGCTAATTCGCTTAATTTTGCCAAAACAATGCTTGACACTATCGGCGAATTTAAAATTTGTGCTGTTTCAGTTGAAGAAATTAAAAACGCACAACTTTTGGCAGATACTAAAGGTCTTGCAGATAAGCTTTTTGATTTGGCGGTCATTTATGAAACCTATGAACTTTTAATAGCAGAACGCTATATTGACCCTGTGGACAAGTTAACAAAACTTTATTTAAACCTTGAAACATATCCGTTTTTTAAAGAAAAAACTGTGTTTGTAGACGGTTTTAAAGGTTTTACAGGTCAGCAGTTTAAAGTGCTTGGCAGAATTTTAGGACAAGCAGACGACGTTTATGTAAGTTTCACAAACGACGCCGCGTCTTCTCGTGAGTTTGATATCTTTTCAAATATCAGAACCGCCGCTTTAAAAATTGAAAAACTTGCCAAATCTCATGGCGTAATTATAGAAAAACCGATAATTTTGAAAGAAACATATTATAATTCGCAATCAATTTCTAAAATAGAACGCATGTTATCAACAAATTCAACCGATAAACTTGTTGATGATTCTGTGATTGTCTGCCGCGCTGATACAATTTTTGATGAGGCGGAATTTGCCGCACGAACTATCAGAAAACTTGTTCGAACCGAAAAATATCGTTATCGCGATTTTGCAATTATTGTGCGCGATACCGAATCTTATGCCACTGCGGTTGAATATGCTTGCCAAAAGAACGGCATTTCGTGTTTTACTGATAAAAAGTTGTCGCTTCTCAATTTTCCGCTTTCTGTTGCTGTTCTTTCGGCAATAAAAGCTCTTGATTTTTCCACCGAAAACATTTTTAAATTTTATAAGTCGGGCATCGAAGTTTTGAGTGTTGATGAGATTTCTTTCCTTGAAAATTACACATATCTTTGGAATATCAGCGGAAAAATGTGGCTTAATGAATGGGATATGGATGTACGCGGTTTTGTGACCGATGAATTCGGCGAAAGTAATGTTCAAGAACTCAATGCAATTAACACGCTTCGCAAAAAAGCAATTGCACCTTTAGTTGAGTTTAAAGAAAACTTTCGTGGTGATGCGCGTCAAATGGCGGGTGCGGTTATCAAACTTTTAGAAAATTGCAATGCAAAGCAAGCGCTGAAAAATATTTGCAATAAAGTTTCATCTTTTGACGCTTTTTCGGGTGACGCTTTAAAGCAGGCTTATGATATTTTTATGAAAATTTTTGACAGCCTTGTTATTTGCTTTGGCGAAAAAAGTTTGTCAACCAGCGAATTTTACGATGCTCTTTATCTTGCGATATCGCTTGAAGAAGTCGGCATAATCCCGCAAACAGTTGACCAGATTATTTTTGGACAAGCCGACCGTATCAGAACTGCAAACACTAAAATAGCATTCGTTTTGGGCGCAAATCAGGGTGTTTTTCCAAAGTATTCTGATAACAGCGGTATATTCGGCAATAAAGAACGTATAAAACTTATTGGTTTAGGGCTCGATATTACCGATAATCAAATTTACACTTCAATTGATGAAAATTTCCTTGTTTATTGTAATTTGTGTTGTCCTTCGGACAAACTTTATATTTCTTATGCGGCGCAGACATTAAAGGGTGAACAATTGAACGAAGCATCTTTTGTTACAAATTTGTGTGAGGGACTTGGCATTAAGAAAATATGCGAGCCTGATGCTATTGGTTTTTTTAACGCGCCCGAAACTCTGCAATCTGCT
>CAYQFW010000067.1:0-6591 GCA_964416955.1 uncultured Ruminococcus sp. | reverse complement strand
TGAAATTAAACTTCTTGCAAAATTATTTACATCATCACGGAATTCCTTGTATGTTCTTGTATAATCAAGCGTTGTATATTTGAAAGCATATTGATCAGGAAATTCTTCTACCATACGGTCAAGTACGTCCGAGAATGTAGCATCAATAAGGCGATCCTTTTCCCAAACATATCTTCCTGTATGAGCGCGGTTATAATAAAGCGAATCGCTCTTTGAAGTATCGCCAAACTGCTTCATAAAGTTGACAAAATGGGAGAAAATAATCTCCATATCATCAAGCTCTTCACACCAATCAGGTATCCATTCCAAAGATACAAAACCGTCAAAGTTAACCGAACGAAGACCTAACATCATATCTTCAATCGGCATTTCACCTTCACCCATAAGGCAGAATTCGTCGCCGTTTTCGGTCTTTTGAGCGTCTTTAATATGAACGTGCTTTACATAAGCGCCAAGATTTTTAATTGTGGTTTCAGCTTCTTCGCCTGCTTTAAAAAACGTTGCATACATATCCCACAAAGCCGCCAAATTATCGTGCGCAAAGCTATCTAAAAGTTCACAAAGCTTTTTAGTATCGGCAAAAATACCCGAGGTTTCAACCAATAAAACAATTCCGTTTTGTTCGGCAACGGGTAAAACCTTTTCGATAGTTTCTCTTACAAAATCATAATTTTCTTTGCCGTAAGCCTTGACACGAACATAAGGAATATGCAAATTCGCGGCTATTTCAATGCATTTTTCGATTTCTTCAATGCTTTCGCTTTCCTTTGTGTCATCTGCAAGATTACAAACGGTATCAATACAAGGAATTGAAAGTTTTTTCTCATAAAGTTTTCTTACCGTCTTTGCGGCGGCATAATCGTGAAAAGCGCCGTCCTTATCAGTAAAAAGGCGGTTATGAATATTGTGAAGTTCTATGCCCTGAAACTTCAGCTCCTTAGCAATATCGCAAAAATCGTCAAAGGTGCTATTATGCCAACCCTTTGTAGAAAAAGCCAGTTTCATTTTTTATGCCTCCTCATAAACAATCTTGTTTACAGCGTTTATATAAGCCTTTATACTTGCGGCAATAATATCGGTTGAAATACCGTTCCCCGAATAAAGTTTGCCTTCTTGGCGAAGTTTTACAACTGCTCCGCCCATTGCCCCCTTACCTTCGGTTACAGACTGAATTTGGAAATCGTCAAGCTCATAGTGACAACCCAAAATCTGCTCAACTGCTCTGAAAGCGGCATCAACGGTACCGTCACCTGTAGCAATACCCTGCAAGGTTTCACCGTCTTTTTCAAGGGTTATCTGAGCGGTAGCAGTAATAATATTACCGCTGTTTACAACATAGTTAACAAGCTTATATGTAGGCGGAACCTGTAAAGCAACATTAGCAACAATAGCGTCCAATTCCTTGGCGGTTATACGCTTTTTATCAGCCACTCGCAAAAATTCATCATAAACCTTAGCGCCGTCTTCTTCAGACAAATCATAACCCAGACTTAAAACTGCTGAAAGCACGGTTTCTTTATCGTCATTAGCATCTAATTCCATATCATTTTCATAAGACGAAACCACGCTTACCGTATTTTTTTCAGTTTTAGCGTTATTTATTATCCAACTTATTTGATTTATAATACGGTTGAGTTCTGTGAATTTAACCGATGCTTCAAAATCACATCCATTACCGCAGTTTTTTAAGATACTTGCAAAGGTTTCAAGAGGGGTAATACTTCCGCCAACACAAGTTTTTACTGTTGTGGCACCCTTACCCGCTGCGGTGATAGCATCAGCAGCAGCAAGACCGTTTTTGTTTTCACACATAACACCGATTTCTACGCCGTCCACTTTAAATTCTGCTACAAAATCAGCAAATTTATCAGGCAACATCTCGGCTGTTGAATCGCATAAAGTAATAATTTTTGCACCCGCCTCTTTTGCGGCGGATATGGCTGCTTTCAAAAATTCAGGTTCAGCTCTGGTAGCATCAACTGCGCAAAACTCAACTTCCTCCACTTTTTCTTTGGCATAAGCTACGGTATCTTTTATCATCTCAATCATTTTAGGCGCTTTGATATGTAAAGAATATTCCATTCCCACACAAGAAACGGGCAATTCGACCCTGATGCGCGGATTATTCGCTGTATTAAGCGCTAAGACGGACTTATCAACATCTTCCTTGGTAACTACTGCAACCGAAATTACTCCGTTTTTAACAAAAGAAGCGATTGTGCGAGTCAGCAATATATCTGTTTTATCATTTTCAATTTTAGGCAGTTCAATAGCATTAACACACAATTTTTCAAGTTGACGTGCAATTTCGATTTTCTCCTTAAAACCGAATACTGCACCGCCCCAGCACAAAGTTCTGTCTGCGATTTTGATTTTCATAAAATTACCTACTTTCTTACATTAAAAAGTCCCTGAGAATGCAAAACACTCTCAGGGACGAATAAATAAATTCGCGGTACCACCCTGTTTACCGTATAAAACGGTCACTCAACAAGACTCCAACAAGTCTTTCGCCTTGGTAACGGGACGTGCCGTAGCAACTTACTGAAATTTCAGCCGCTCTGCTCAGGAATGAGACTTGACTTAAAAAAGTGCACCGCGCTTTCACCGACCGCACGGCTCTCTGAACACCGAAATTAAGCAATAATTCCTTCAACGCATTTAACATTTTTAAAGATTATACCATCAAAGAAAAACTTTGTCAAGTATTTATTTTACCTCTTCTATTGCTTTATTAAGCTTGTCAATACAGTTTTTGCATACTCTGTATTCTCCGAGTTTAACACTTGCGCCAATTTTATTGCAAAAAACACAACTCGGGCGGTATTTTTCAAGTATTATTTTATCGCCGTCCTGATAAATATCAAAGCTGTCAATCTCGTTCTTAACACCTAACTGTTCTCTGAGTTCCTTCGGGATTACAACCCTGCCCATTTTATCTATGGCACGGACAATTCCTTTTGACATAGTAATTCACCTTTCGCAAAAATCACGGATAAATTATACTCTATTTGACATTATTTGTCAATAACCTTTTCACCACACAATTTTTTCCATATTATTCGCTAAAAGAATCTCATTTGTTTTTGAAAAATGCTTGCAACCCAAAAAACCTCTGTGTGCCGAAAGCGGACTTGGGTGAACAGTTATCAGTTTTTTGTGAAGCGGATTTGTAATTTTTTGCGCCTTCTTTTCGGCATGAGCGCCCCACAACAAAAACACTACCGGTGTTTCTTTATAATTAAGTTCTTCTATAATACGGTCGGTAAAAATTTCCCAACCTTTTCCCTTGTGGCTTGTAGGCTGACCTTCACGAACGGTCAAAACATTGTTAAGCAACAACACTCCCTGCTTTGCCCAGGCATCAAGTTGCCCGTTCTCACCGATAGGTCTTCCCACATCACTTTCAAGCTCTTTAAAAATATTACGGAGTGACGGCGGAAATTTCACACCCTCCATAACCGAAAAGCAAAGACCGTGCGCTTGATTTTCGCCGTGATATGGGTCCTGACCGATTATAACGACCTTTGTATCTTCAAAGGAAGTATATTCAAGCGCTTTAAATATATTCTCACGCTTCGGATAAATTGTTTGGGTTCTATATTCATCATCCAAAAAAGCGCAAAGTTCTTTAAAATAGGGTTTTTGCCATTCTTCCTTTAAAATTTCATCCCAATCGTTACCGATAATCATTTTTTCACCATTCTCGACCAGATAATAACACCTATCTGAAGCGGAATACCTATAAGCAAAATCTTCCAAATATTAAAGCTCACAAGCTGAACGGCAGTACATAAAAGCAAGGTCCAGATAAGCATCGATACAAACAAAAACAAAAATTTACATTTGTTCCAGATGGCATCAAACACAATTCCCACAACAAATGAAGCAGGCACTGCCCACGCAAAGCACATCCACACACTCTTATGAACGAAAATATCAAAAGACACAAACAATACAAGTGCCACAAGCCAAACGGCAAGTATGCTTAAAAGAGTTATGTGAAGATATCTTTTGCGCATATAACGGGTTTCAATAAAAGCGGGTTTTATCTTTTCTTCGCCCACAATATTATCTATACCCACGCCGTAAAGTTGGCTCAGTTTATAAAAAACCTCAATCGGCGGAAGTGACTCACCCTTTTCCCATTTTGAAACCGCTTTGTCGGAATAATTAAGTTTTTCGCCAAGTTCTGCCTGAGTTAAACTATTCTTTTTTCTCAAAATTTGCAAATTTTTTCCAATAATGAAATTCAAATTTTCCATTTTTTCTTGCCTTTCAACAATGTTTTTAAATAAAGCACAAAAAACTGCCAATATTATTTAAGGAGTGATTTTTTTGGGTTTAATACAATGTGCCGAAAACTGTGCCTATCAATGTGACGGCTACTGCCAACTTGAAATTTGCAGTAACGTCAATTCAACAGAAAATGTCTGCCCCTACTTTCTCTCTCGTTTAGCGAATAACCGAAAGTGCCTGTCCGAGATTGCTGACGCCGACAAGCTCAATTGAAGACGGACAGTTTGTAATCTGTTTAAGACAAGCCTTTGGTAAAATACATTTTTTAAAACCCAGTCTTGCCGCTTCTTGAACACGGGCTTGGGCTCTGGGTACTGTTCTGATTTCACCCGAAAGACCAATTTCACCAAAAGCGATTGTGTGCTCGTCTAAAGCGATATCGCGAAGACCTGACACAAGAGCCATTGCCACCGCCAAATCTGCCGCCGGCTCGTCAAGTCGCATACCACCGACTATATTTACATAAGTATCAAGATTTGAAAAATAAAGTCCCATTCGCTTTTCCAAAACAGCTAACAAAAGGTTTAGTCGGTTATAGTCATAACCCGTTGCGGTTCTTCGGGGATTGCCGAAACCCGTGGTAGTAACTAATCCCTGAACCTCGGCTAAAATTGGGCGAGTACCCTCAATAACACAGGTAATGCAGTCCCCTGAAACATCAGTAAGTCTGCCTGAAAGAAGCATAGCCGACGGGTTTTCAACTTCACGAAGTCCTATTTCGCTCATTTCAAACACGCCGATTTCATTAGTAGAACCAAAACGGTTCTTTATGGCGCGCAAAATTCGGTAAGACTGGTTACGCTCGCCCTCAAAATAAAGCACAGTATCAACAATATGCTCCATAACCTTTGGCCCTGCGATGTCTCCACCTTTGTTGACATGTCCCACAATAAACAGCGGTATATTAAGACTTTTGCAGGTGCGAAGAAGCAAATTGGTGCATTCTCTAACCTGCACAATGCTGCCTGCCGTTGAAGAAAGTTCTCCGATTTGCATTGTCTGAATAGAATCAATCATAACAAGACTCGGTTTTGCAGAGATTATGTAATTACTTACTATCTGCGCATCGGTTTCGGTCATAACGGTTACGCTATCACCACTCACACCAATTCTTTCAGCACGCATTTTTATCTGTGTAGCCGATTCTTCCCCCGAAACATAAAGTATATCAATTTGTGTTTGCAAAGCGTTACATATTTGTAAAAGAATTGTCGACTTACCAATACCCGGATCACCGCTTAAAAGCACGCCCGAGCCTTTTACAATTCCGCCGCCGAGCACACGGTCAAGTTCTTTTATCCCCGTAACAAAACGTTCTTCGTCGGTAATATCTATTTGAGAAAGCGGTTTTGCCGAAGCAGCAGGCAAACTGACAGCGCCCGCCATCCTGACAGACTTCTGTACGCGAACATCTTCTTCCAATGTGCTCCAACTGTTGCAAGACGGACATTTACCCATCCATTTTGACGTTTCATATCCGCACTCGGAACAAACATACACCACTTTAGACTTACCGGCCATTTCCGTTCTCCTTAAAATATTCCGCTATTCCGCAATAAATACTGAAAGCCATCTTATTCTGATAATCACGCTGTTTCAATTTTTCCAATTCCTGCACATTACTCAAAAAACCACATTCCACCAAAACCGCAGGCACCGTTGCATTATAAAGCAAATATGTACTGCTTGTCGCTTGTTTGTTAACCCTTGTGTTTTCAGGTTGAAGAAGATTCACAATACAAGTTTGTATCTTCTCACCCAAAATGCGCGATTGTTCGTTACTGCTGTAAAACACCTGCGAACCAAACGCCGAAGAAGTCGTAAACTTGTTAAGATGTATGCTCACAAAAACCGCATCGGGATTTTCTTTCATTAAATTAAGTCGGTTTTCAAGGTCGCTTCTCTTTTTAGAAGCAATTTGCGACGACTCAATATCATCGGTAGAAATATCGGTTTCTCTTGTCATTATAACACGAAAACCGTTTTGTTTCAAGAGTCTTTGAAGCGTTAATGAAATGTTTAAATTTATATCCTTTTCAACCGTTCCGTCAATCGCGACCGCTCCCCCGTCAAACCCGCCGTGGGCTGAGTTAGCCAATACTATACTTTTTTGGTAATTCTGTATATTTTGTCGATTTTTGACTGTGGAAAATACTCAAATTTTCCACTCAATCTTAATTTCTCTCTTGCCACTCTTTTGGAGCTTTCCAATGAAGATTTTACTTATAAATTCATCAGCAATCTCAAAAGTCAGCACTTCGATATGCTTATACTTATCAAGCAAAAATTTAG
>CAYQFW010000066.1:0-6594 GCA_964416955.1 uncultured Ruminococcus sp. | reverse complement strand
GATGCTGGTTCTTAACACGAATGTAAGGAAATTAAAATTCTCCGTTAAGAACAACCGCGTATTTCGGCTCATTTTTTGTTTTATACTATTAAACTATTTACATTTAATCTTCACTTTTTCAGAATAAGGACCGTAAACAATCTTTCCTGTTGAAGACTTGTTATAGGCGCGCATCTTATAAGTATAAGTTTTGCCCTTGACGGCTGTTATGTCTCCATCAACTGAAAAATGTCCATAATCGCCGCGCCTTACAAGTTCATACTTTTTGGTTTCGCTGTTATATCTGTAAAGTGCATATCCCGAACAAGATATTTTTTCAAAATTCACCTTAACACCACCGTTTGTAAACGTTGCAGTAAAACTCAGCTTTTTAGGTTTTGTAAGTGTTGTTTTAACGCTTTTTACTCCCGATTTTGAGGTGTTTGCGCTATAAAGTTTATTGCTATAATTATAAGCTGCAGCCTTATATTTATAAGTTTTGGAGGGCTTGGCAGTTCTGTCAACATAGGTCGTGCTTCCATCGGTTGTTTTGCCTATATATTCGTATTTTTTAGAACTGCTGTTATAACGGTAAATTTTATATCCCGAAGCACCCACATCTTTAACAGTGATTTTAACCGCATAATTATCGGTATCGTAAGGGTCACATCTGCTATATTTAACCGATTTTATCGAAGTTTTTTTCGCGGGTTTTTTAGGTTCGGTTACAATACTAAATATTTTTGAACCTTTGAAATATTCATATGCACCGGATGACTTATAGCAATAAATTACTGCGCCGTCCTTTATATTGCAATATTCCATATCGTCGTGAACGATGTTGTCGGTTTTAGTGGTAATATAAAGTTCTTTAACATTGGGACAATCTATATTATCAAGATAAATTTTTTCAACACTCGCGCCGATTGTCAGATATTTTATTCTCTTACTTCTGATATTACGGACTTCGGTAACACCGCTATATTTACTTGTGGAAAAAGTAATACTGCCACCGTTATAAGGCACATACCACAAAACTTTTCCGTTCTTGCTGTAAACACAGCCCTCACGGTCTTTAAAATAGGGGTTAGCCCCACTGATTTCAATGGTTTTCAATGAATTATAAGCGGAAAGATTAAACCCAGATTTGAAATAATAACCGCTTCCGTCTTCATGCCATTCGTATTTAAAATATCCGCAGATAGTTGATGGAAAATATATCTCTGTTACATCCTCCTTAACAGGACAATCGGAAAGCAGATCATAGTTAAAATCTGTTACATCTCTGCCTTTATAAGAAGACGGAACAACAACCCGAGTTTCATTTCCCACGTAAGAGCACACCATAGCGTCTCCGCCGTAAATTACAAAATAAAAGTCGCCCTCTTTTTGCCAATTTTCAGGTTCCAACGCAGCTTCGCTTGCGCTTACACTTGGTGCAAAGGGTAAAATTCCAATGCACATCACCAAGACCAACAACAAACTTAATATTCTTTTTTTCATTTTTATCACTCCTTTTTACAGTTTGAAAGTTTTGCCTTTCATACTATTAACGAGCAACTTTGCTTTTTTATTGCAAATTTTTAAAATTCATAAACAAAACATAAAAACTTATTAAAAATTAAAATCCGTTCACCCTTTGCATCTGATTTTGCAAAAGAATAAACAGATTCAATAAAACTACTCGTGCCAAGCAACCAATATATCATTGTCGATTTTAGAAGCGTCAAAACGGTAATGAGCCACAACGATTGCATTAGAACGCTTGAAATAATCCTCTTCCCTGTTAGGCTGACCGCCGTTATGGATAATATATGGCACACCGTCGCGGTTGCGCTTGTCAGATACAATACCTATATGCTTATTGTCATTAAAAATCACGATATCACCAGGTTGCCATTCGGCTATATCGTTAATATCTGTAGTAAGGCTTTCGGCATATTTATCAAAAAATATGCGAAGATTTCTTACCCTGCGAAAATCTATATTCGTATCAGGCGTTTCAATAAGCGGATATGCGTAACGCCGTGCGGCGATATCGTTGTCCACCATATCACGAAGACTGTACCCCGCATTTTTAAAGGCACGCCACACCACATCCGAGCAAACACCGATATCGTCGGGCGGATAGCCGCCGTCTATATACTTGCCGTCGTACGTGGGGTGATTTTCGGCATCCTTGCGTGCACCGAGTAAAATATCGGTATAATCGTCAACACCGTTGTTATTAAAATCAACTTCACTTTTAACCGTTTCTATGCCAAAATCCCTTGCGGTGTAATGCTTTTTTGGTATTAAATTAAAAAAATCAAGCACAAAGACAAGGGTTACCACTACAAAAGCGATAATATAAACCGATATCCTTTTATAAAAAGGTTTTTTCATCAAACTTCACCTTTACACATCTTTATAAAATATTCGAAAATCTTTATTCCGTCGACAACGCCCTCCGGTGCAACATTCGGACGCTGTTTTTCGGGGTGCCACTGCACCGCCAAAACCGGCAAAGTTTTGTGACAAAAACCCTCAATAACACCATCATCGGCACAGGTCATAACAATTCGGAGTCCTTCACCCAATTTTTTCACCGCCTGGTGATGATAACTGTTTACAGGAAATTCCACGCCATAAAGCTTCTCGGCGATACTTCCCTTTTTTGCTTTTATATTATGTACTATACGGCGTTCTTTGGTAGTACGGTGGTCGGTAGCATTTGGCAAGTCCTGAATAATAGTACCGCCAAAATAAATATTAAGTAATTGACATCCGCGACAAATACCCAAAACAGGTTTTCCCGCCTTTACGAAAGCGTCAGCAAGCGCCAATTCCGCTTCATCACGCGCAAGGTCTATATTAACCGCTCCGTCAATTTCTTCACCGTAAAACTTAGGATGAGTATCAACTCCTCCGCAAAGCACAAGTCCGTCATAATTGAGGTCAACTTTCGGCAAATAAAAAGCACTGCCTTCACCGCCCGCACAGTTTACCGCGTTTACATAATTTTCCATGTTTTCTATTGGAGAAGAAATTAGAATTTTAGGTTTCATTACACACCTCAAACTATCATTGAAATATTTTCCCATATTGATTATATCATGCCGAAAAAAATATATCAATATAAAAGAGTTGTCAAAAATGACAACTCTTTTATAAAAATTTTATATTCAACTTCTATTAAGCCTTTTTATTCGCCAAACGGGAAATCAAACGTTCCGCCGCTTTCATCATCCTTTGAAAAATCGGGGAAAGTACTCTCCTTCTCTATTTCCTGAGAATAACTGGACTCACTTACATTCGCTTTTAAAACAGCAGTAAGCGTCTTACTCTTGCCATTTGAATTTACGAAAGTAACTTCTATAGTATCGCCCGCTTTTGATTTGTCAATAATGTCAAGTACAATCACATCACTTGTAACCTCAACACCGTTAATATGGGTGATAATATCGCCCTTTTCAATTTTTTGATAAAGGTCACTGTCAGCCGATACGGAATCTACCAATAATCCTTCATGTTTATAATTACTAATGCTTGCCGTTACCGAATCAATTGCCTGATAGGTAATGCCAAGTTTTGCTCTGGTTACAACCGAACCGCTCTTTATAAGTTCTTCAACAATGCGCTTAACCGTAGTGGTGGGAATGGCATATCCCACAGCATCAACATCAGTGCTTGCAAGTTTTGAAGATGTGATACCTATAACCTGACCGTACATATTAACAAGTGCACCGCCCGAAGAACCCGGGTTAATCGGACTATCGGTTTCAATAAGGCGCGAAGAATAACTTGAAGTTGTTTGAACGCGTCTTGAAGTAGCCGAGATAATACCCTTTGTGATGCTCGAAGAATCCGAAGCACCACCCGGACGACCAATCGCCACCACACTTTCGCCGAATATAATCTGTTCCGAATCACCTAAAACCGCAGAAGTAAACTTTGCACCGTCAATTTTAAGCACGGCAAGGTCAGAAACCTTGTCACCTGCAACATATTCTGCATCATATTCCTTACCGTCGTAAGTATAAATCCTGAACTTTGCCGCTCCCACTTCAGAATAAATATGGTCGTTAGTCACAATGTATCCGTCTTCAGAATAAATAACACCGCTGGCGTTAGCACCAACACCATTGGAATTATAAACCGCAATACCGACAACACTTGGATTAACCGCTTCATAAACCTGCGCCGCGGTCATTTCATCGTTATTTTTCGGTTTGGCTTCCAAGCCAACACTCACACTACTGTTGCCGCCGCTTTTACCGAGAAAATATCCGCCTGCACAAGCCGAAGTCAGCGCAATTACCGCAACCAACAAAAGCACAAAAAATTTAAGCCCGCGACTCATAGGCTTATACTCCGCCATTGGAACCACTTTTGTATAATTGATTGGATTATAGGGCGGTATGAATGGTGCTTCGGGTTGTTCTTGGGTATCCGCAAAATTTTCATCTTGCAAAACAACTTCTTCTGCCTGCAGTTGTGTAACCTGTTGGGGTATTTCTTCGGTTTCGGGGACAAATTCCTGCTCTGCAGATTGAACGGCGGGTTCTTGAGCAACAACAGGTTGTTCCGATATTTCTTCCTCGGGTTGCAAAACAGTTTCAACTTCATCAGGTTGAGTATCCTGTAAATTGCTGTTATAATCAAAACCGTTAAATTCTTCCATTTTAAATCTCCTTTGGTAACTCGACTTTAAAGGTAGTAAATTCGTTTTGCTTACTCTTTACCGAAATTTTTCCTTTATGTGCCGATATAATAGTTTTTACAATATAAAGGCCTAAACCTGTGCTGTTTTTAACAGCCGAGCGTGATTTATCACCCTTATAAAATCTTTCAAACACAAACGGAAGTTCCTTTTCGGGAATTCCTATTCCTGTATTTGTTATAGTAAAAATTAAATCCGTACTGTTTTCCGTAAGCGCAAAAGATATTTTTCCGCCTGCATTTGAAAACTTAATAGCATTATCAACAAGATTATAAACCACTTGATAAATCAAGTCCTTATCAGCGGTAATTTTAACATTACCAAGAGAATCAAGCCCTTCAATTTCAAGGCGGCTTTGCTCAATTCTCTGTTCTTGGCTTATCATTATTGTACACAAAAGTTCATAAAAATCAAACTTTTCGGGTTTTAATGAAAATTCGCCCGATTCAAGCCTTGTCATACTGAGCATTCCGTTAACGAGACGTGACAAACGCTTTATTTCCTGTGACACAATTCCAAGATAATATTCGCGTTCGCTTTCTTTAATAGTGCCGTCAAGAATTCCGTCAATAAAACCGCTGATGGTTGTCATTGGTGTCTTCAGTTCGTGCGAAACATCACCTACAAAACTTCGACGCATACTTTCAAGACGAGAAAGTGAATTTGTCATCATATTAAATGAAACCGCAAGTTCACCGATTTCATCGTCCGATGTAACAGGTACTCGCTTTGAAAAATCGCCTTTCGACATTGCCTTTGCCGCTTCAGACATACTTTTAAGCGGTTTTGTAAGTCGGTATGTCAAGAAATATATGGCTATAAACATAAATGCCAAAGGAATCAATGCCCACAAATAATATATTTTTGAAATTTGTGAAAGCAAATCCCGTGCTTCAGAAATGGGCTTTGTGGCAAAAACATAATAATTTTCACCCACGGTGCTTACCGCAATATAGTGCGGATATTTATAAATTCCCAATGTATCTATTTTTGCCGTATCCTGCGAAACGATTTTTTCTATAATATCTTTCGATACTATATAGGAAGTGTGCATACATTCATTTGTTTCCTGCCACTCGTCACAAGCGCACATTACAACCGTGCCATAAGAATCGGTTATAAAGATATCACTTTCTGTAACCTGCGCCAATGAAACCGCAATGTTCGAAAATTCACCGCTTTTTTCCCCAGCAGAAAATTCTTCAAAACTGTTGCTTATTTGTTCACAGGACGATTTTAAAATCTTGTAAGAAGACTCTGTGAAATTGTTGTTAAGCACCACAGACAAAATCATCATAAGAACCACAAGGCTCACCGCAACAATGCTTATAGTTATTACGAAATATTTTTTAAAAAGTTTAAGTTTCATAAATCACTTAACCTCAAACTTATAACCCACACCCCAGACCGTCTTTAAAGACCATTCATCTGAAATGTTTTCAAGTTTTTCGCGAAGTCGCTTAACATGAACATCAACAGTTCTTGAATCGCCGTAATAATCAAATCCCCAAACTTCATCAAGCAACTGGTCGCGGGTGTAAACCCTGTTGGGATTATTGGCTAAATGATATATGAGTTCAAGTTCTTTGGGCGGTGTATCAATCTGTTTGCCGTCTACTTCAAGTTCGTAATTTGTCAAATTTATACGCAATTTATCAAACTTAACTTCGTCAACCTGTTTTTTATTTTTATCATTACTTCGGCGCAATACAGCCTTGACTCGAGCCACAACCTCTTTTGTGTCAAAAGGTTTTGTGACATAGTCGTCTGCGCCGAGTTCCAACCCTAAAATCTTATCAAAAACTTCGCCCTTTGCGGTAATCATTATAATCGGAGTTTCTTGCTGTTTGCGAATTTCCCTGCAAACCTGCCAACCGTCAAGAACAGGAAGCATTATATCAAGCAAAATAAGG
>CAYQFW010000065.1:0-6638 GCA_964416955.1 uncultured Ruminococcus sp. | reverse complement strand
TTAATAGCATTTTTAATTGCTTTAGCATCGGAATTGCCGTGAGCTTTGATAACCGTTTTCTTAACGCCCAAAAGCGGTGCGCCACCCACTTCGGAACTATCCATCATACTCTTCAATGAATACAAGTCTTTCTTAATAACCAAGGCTGCTAATTTGTTTTTAAGGCTCTTATAAAGTTTTTCTTTAATAAGTTTAAAGAAGGTTGTAGCCGTGCCTTCGATAAGTTTTAAGGCAATATTACCTGTGAAACCGTCGGTAATAACAGCGTCACAAACACCCTTCGGCATTTCGCGGGACTCGATATTCCCAACAAAATTTATTGGAGCTTCTTTTAACAGTATATAAGCCTCTTTTTGAAGTTCTCCGCCTTTAGTATCTTCTGTTCCGATATTCAAAAGACCGATTGTAGCGTTTTCCTTACCTTCAACACCCTTTAAATACGCACTTGCCATTATACCAAACTGGCAAAGCATCTCAGGACGGCATTCTGCATTAGCGCCCATATCCATGAGCATATAATGTCCATTGGGAGCAGGTATCATACCTGCAAGCGCTGGGCGCTTTACACCCTTTATACGCTTAACAATAAGCGTACCGCCCACAACTATAGCACCTGTAGAACCTGCAGAAACAAAAGCATCTGCCCTATCTTCTGCCAATTCCTTAAAAGCCAAAGCCATTGAAGACTCTTTATGGGCTTTTAAAAGGGTTGTAGGGTCGTCGTGCATGTCAATAACATCGGTACAATGTACAATTATCAAATCACCATAGAACGACAAATCGTTTTCACTTATTATTTCTTCAATTGTTTCTCTATCACCCGTTAAAGTGATATCTATTTTAAGTTCGTTCGAAGCCAAAGCCGCACCTTTTACAATTTCCAAAGGCGCATTATCGCCGCCAAAAGCATCTACAACTACTCGCATTTTTTATACTCCTTATTTTCAAAAAAGTTAAGTGCTCTCTGTGCTAACGCCATATAGCGTTCTCTTTTATCTCGTATTTTTTCATTTAGTGGGGGTAATATGCCAAAATTTGCGCCCATAGGCTGAAAATTTTCAACCGTCTCGTCGGTAATGTAACCGAGCAATGCGCCTATCATAGTAAATTCAGGCAATACAAGAGGTTCTTCCCCTTTTAAACGCTTTACAGCATTTATTCCCGCAATAATTCCGCTTGAAGCAGACTCCATATACCCCTCAACCCCCGACAACTGCCCTGCAAAGAAAATATTCGGAAATTTCTTTAAGGATAAATCAGGATTTAAAAGCTTTGGTGAATTTATAAAACTATTTCGGTGCATAACACCGTAGCGCATAAATTCAGCATTTTTAAGAGCAGGAATAAGCGAAAAAACTCTCTTTTGCTCGGAAAATTTTAAATTTGTCTGAAAACCGACAAGATTGTAAAGTGTGCCTTGGGCATTCTCGCGCCTGAGTTGTACCACCGCCCAAGGTCTGTGACCTGTCTTAGGGTCACGCAGTCCCACAGGTTTTAAAGGACCAAATCGTATGGAATCTTCACCGCGCTTTGCCAAAACTTCTATCGGCATACAGCCTTCATACACAGTTATCGGCTTGTCGAACTCCGACAAAAGCGCGCTTTCGGCATTTATGAGCTCCTTATGAAAAAGTTCATATTCTTCCTTGTTCATAGGGCAATTTATATAATCGTCTGTGCCCTTGCCGTAACGCGAAGCGTAAAAAGCGGAAGAAAAATCAACACTTTCTTTTGTTACAATAGGCGCCGCGGCATCATAAAAGCTTAAGTTCTCGCTTTCGCAAAGGCTTGCTATAGACTCCGCCAAACCGCCGTCGGTTAAAGGACCTGTCGCTACAACCGTTATACCGTCGGTAGAAAGGTTGGTTACCACTTCGTTTTTAACCGTAATATTAGGGTGATTTTTCACCATTTCGGTCACAGTTTGTGAAAAAATGTCACGGTCAACAGCCAAAGCGCCGCCCGCCGCCACAGAGCAACTCTCTGCCGCTTTCATACAAACCGAACCAAAACGGCGCATCTCTTCCTTTAAAAGCCCCGCCGCCGAATCAACACGCGAAGCCTTTAAAGAATTCGAGCATACAAGCTCTGCAAAATTATCGCTTTTATGAGCAGGGGTTCGCTTTATAGGTTTCATTTCAATAAGCTCTACCGAAACCCCCATATTGGCAATCTGCAAAGCCGCTTCCGTTCCTGCAAGACCTCCGCCTATAACGGTAATTTTCTCCATTTTACTAATCCTTTTTACTCTTTGCTCTTGACGGACATTCAGAGTTCATACAATACTTTCTGCCTCTGATTCCGTTAATTATATATCCGCCGCATTCCTTACATATATCGCCTGTGGGTATTCCTGGGGATGCGAAGTCACATTTTGGATAAGCCGAACAGCCATAGAACTTTTTGCCCTTTTTAGAAATCCGTTTCACAAGTTTAGCACCGCACTTTGGACAAGGTTGTGTAACCTCATCTTCGGGTACAGGCTTTGTGTTTTTACATTCGGGATAACCAGGACAAGCCAAAAACTTACCGAAACGACTCGATTTTACGACCATCTTTCTGCCGCATTTTTCACACACAACATCTGTTTCAACATCAGGAACTTTCACCTTTTTACCGTCAAGCGAATTTTCAGCCTTGATGTAATAATTATCAAAATCTTTATAAAATGCCGCAATAGTATCGGTCCAATCAAGTTCACCTGCGCCGATTTTGTCAAGTTTAACTTCAAGGCCTGCAGTAAATTTAACATCAAAAATCTTATCAAAGAACTGAACCATTAAATCAGCAACAACTTTGCCAAGTTCAGTTGGTTTAAGGGTTTTCTTTTCTCTTTCAATATAATCTCTGCCCATAATGTTAGAAAGTATAGGAGCATAGGTTGAAGGTCTGCCGATGCCGTTTTCATCCAATGCTTTAATGAGTGTTGGCTCGGTATATCGGGCAGGCGGCTGCGTGAAATGCTGATTGGGTACTAAATCACGAAGTCTTAAAACTTCTTCTTTTTGCATTTCGGGAAGATCGCGTTCCTTGTCTTCTTCTTCGTCCTTACCTTCTACATAAAGCACGGTAAATCCGTCAAACTTAACCGAATATCCGCTTGCTTTAAACAAATAATCGTTAGCAGTAATATCAACATTAACGGTATCCTGAACACAAGCCGACATTAAAGAAGCGATAAAACGCTCCCAAATGAGTTTGTAAAGTTTGTACTGTTCAACCGTAAGTGCTGATTTTATGCTTTCAGGAGTTAAGAAAACATCCGTTGGCCGAATTGCTTCGTGTGCATCCTGTGCACCGCTTTTAGTTTTAAAATAACGAGGTTTTGAAGGCAGATATTTGTCGCCGTAGGTAGCAACAATATATTTTCCTGCTGACGCTCTTGCTTCTTCAGAAATCCGCAAAGAGTCAGTACGCATATAGGTTATAAGACCTGTTGTACCTATGCCTGCAAGGTCAATACCTTCGTAAAGCTGTTGAGCAATACGCATGGTGCGCTGACCTGTAAACCCAAGTTTTCTTGAAGCTTCCTGTTGCAAAGTAGATGTGATAAAAGGCGGAGCGGGTTGTTTATTGCGAACACCTTTTTTTATGTCGGAAACCTTATATTCTGCACCTTCAAGATTTTTCAAAATCTCGTTTGCGCTGTTTTCATTGGGAATTAAATCAATTTTACCGTTTTTATCACCATAAAGTTTGGCGACAAATGTTTTTCTTCCCGAAGCCAACTTTGCTTCCACTGTCCAATACTCAGTCGGTACAAATTTTTCGATTTCGCGCTCACGCTCAACAATCAAGCGAAGTGCCACAGTCTGAACACGACCTGCAGAAAGACCGCTCTTAACCTTTTTCCACAAAAGCGGACTTAATTTATAACCAACGATTCGGTCCAGTACACGACGGGCTTGCTGTGCATTAACCAAATCCATATCAAGTTTTCTGGGGGCTTTAATTCCCGCAGTAATACCTGTTTTTGTGATTTCATTAAAAGTTACTCGATTTTGAGCGTTCATATCAAGTGCCAAAATCTGTGCCAAATGCCACGAAATCGCCTCACCCTCTCTATCAGGGTCGGTCGCAAGATAAACTTCATCGCAATTGGCTGCAGCCTGTTTCAAAGATTTAATTAAATCTTTCTTGTCAGACATATTTATATACTGCGGTGCAAAATCGTTGTTAATGTCTACACCGAGTTTAGATTTGGGCAAATCGCGAATATGCCCCATTGAAGCCATAACTTCATAATCCGCACCTAAATACTTCTTTATGCTTTTTACTTTTGTAGGTGACTCTACGATTAAAAGCTTTGACATAAATTACCTCCGTCATTTACATATCTCATACTGACCGCCCGGTAAGGCTCTTATAATAAATTCCATCTCAAGTTCGGTTAAAGCCGACAACAGCTTACCCGAATCAAGACCTGTATTAAGTTCGTCAGGATAAAATTTTTGTGTATCTAAACAATTATATACTATTTTTGCTTCATTTGAAAGTGTTTCATTCAATATTTTTTTATTTTTTTGCGGTTTTTCAGATTTAGGCTCTTTTTTATAAGCCTTTTCAATATCGATTTTATCGGGGAACTGCGAAATATATTCGTTAAAAATATCACTCGCATCTAAAAGCGGTCTTGCACTGTCGCGTAATAGCGCATTTGAACCTTTATATTCTTTAGCTTCGGGAGAACCCGGAATAACAAAAACATCTTTTCCCTGTTCAAGCGCATGATTAGCCGTAATAAGCGCACCGCTTCTACTTCCTGCTTCAACAACCACAGTGCCTAAAGACAATGCGGAAATTAAACGGTTTCTGACAGGAAATGTATACTTTGTAACAGGTGTATACGGCGGGTATTCGCTTACAAGACAGCCGTGATTTACAATGTGAGAACGAAGAGCGCGGTTTTCTTCCAAATAGCTAACACCAAAACCGCACGCCATAATAAGAACAGTTTTTCCTCCCGATTTAAGCGCGCCGATATGCGCATAAGTATCGCTGCCGACAGCACCGCCGCTCACCACAATCATACCCGATTTTGCAAGACGGTAACCCAAGGAATATGCCGCTCTTTTGCCAAAATCGGAAACATTGCGCGGGCCCACTATGGATATAACAGGCGTGTTATCGAAATCGGGTAAATCACCTTTAATATACAAAACCCACGGCGGATTATATAATTCTTTTAAAACCTTCGGAAAAGCCTTGTCGCCAAAAGTTACAATCCTTATATTTTCACGATTGCAATAATCCGATATTTCTTCCGCTTCTTTAAGTCGTGATTTATCAATTCGTCCAAGTTCGCCTTTTGTGAAGACCTTAAACTTCTTTAATTTTTCGCTGTCAGCATAATAAATATCGCGCGGCAACAAAGATTTTTCAAACATTTTTGAAACAGATTTACTTCCCTGTCCCACACACAACTGAAGCCAAATATAATATTTCATTTCATCATTTCCCAAATAGAAATTGCCGCCGCAGTTGCCGCATTAAGCGACTCTGCCTTGCCGCTCATTTTAATGGTAATACACTCCTGCGCAAAAAATTTTGCCGCATCTGTAAGTCCGTTCGCTTCATTGCCAATCATCACAACCGAACCGTCACCGAAACTGATATCGGTAATAGATTTGGCATTTTTATCAACAACACAAGCAAATGCTGTAAGCCCGCTGTTTTTTATACCTTCACAAAAATTATCAAAAACTATCACAGGCATACGCAAGAGCGTGCCCATAGACGCGCGCAAAGACTTTGGTGAATAAGGGTCACAACTGTCACTCGACAAAATTATTCCGCTAACACCCAACGCTTCGGCAGTACGGCTTACTGCGCCAAGATTTGATGGGTCATTAAGATTTTCAAGTGCTACATACCTGCCTTTTTTATCAATATCAGCGCTTTTTTCGGGCATTTGCGCCAGCGCAATTATCCCTTGTGGTGAAGAAGTATCGCTGATTTTTTTAAAAAGATTATCGGGTATTAAGTAAGATTCTTTCGAATTCTTTAAAAATTTTTCTACCGCAGATTTATATTTAATATTCGCAGTTTCGCTGATAATTAACTTATCAAACCCGATTTTGCCAACATAAGCATCATCACAAATTCGCAAGCCTTCAAGCACAAATAAATTATGTTCTTTACGGGCTTTTGACGAACTTTGCAAAGCACAAACAAGTTTGATAAGTGAATTATCTTTGCTGGTAACAGTCTTAAAATTTTCCATTTTTTCACCCTCTTTAAAAATGAAAAAGTCGCCCGAGAGAGTTTTCACTCGGGCGAA
The DNA here is from genome assembly GCA_964416955.1 of uncultured Ruminococcus sp. Taxonomy (GTDB): domain Bacteria; phylum Bacillota; class Clostridia; order Oscillospirales; family Acutalibacteraceae; genus UBA737. The sequence goes on along the minus strand of CAYQFW010000065.1, from coordinate 358 downwards.
AAATATTATTTCTCAAGCGCTTTCTTAGCAGCCTTTACAAGTGTTGCAAAACCCTTTGCATCGTTTACTGCAAGGTCTGCAAGCATCTTGCGGTTAATTTCAATACCAGCCTTGTTAAGACCGTTAATGAATGAAGAATAGTTAATATCATTCATTTTACAAGCAGCAGAAATTCTTGTAATCCAAAGACGACGGAAGTCGCGCTTTTTAAGTCTTCTGCCAACATAAGCATAGTTGCCTGATTTCATAACTGCTTCTTTAGCGGTTTTAAAAAGTTTAGATTTAGCGCCAAAATAACCTTTGGCAAGTTTTAAAACTTTTTTTCTTCTTTTGCGTGTTGCTAACGCACCTTTAATAC
>CAYQFW010000064.1:0-6722 GCA_964416955.1 uncultured Ruminococcus sp. | reverse complement strand
GGTCATAGCCAAAGCCACCCTCACCCTCTTGTTCTTCGAACGCGATATGTCCATGACATTCACCACGAACAGTAAACTGTCTGCCGTCAGGGAAAACACAAGCAATAACCGCCACATAATAAGCTGTGCGCTTTTCCATTGGAACATATTCAAGTTCTTTTAATAACTTCTCATTATTTTGTTTATCGTTTCCGTGTTCACCCGAATATCTTGCCGAAAAAATACCAGGAGCACCGCCTAAGTAATCAACACAAATACCCGAATCGTCTGCAACGCTTATAAAACCTGTTTGCGCAAGACCCGATTTTGCCTTTATAATAGCATTTTCTTCAAAAGTTGTGCCGTCTTCAACAGCATCCAAAAAAGGCTTGTCCAAATCTTTTTCGCAAAGCACTTCAAAGCCCATCGGTTCTAAAATTCGCTTTAATTCTTTTAATTTTTTTGCATTTTTTGTTGCAATAAATATTTTCATCAATTGTCACCGTTTTCAAAAATTCCATCAACAAATTCCTTGGCGCTAAAGGGTTGTAAATCGTCAATTCCCTCGCCAACACCAATGTATTTAACAGGAATTGAAAGCTCATTATGAATTGGAATTACAATACCGCCCTTTGCCGTACCGTCAAGTTTTGTAAGCACAATACCCGTAATATCGGCAACATTTTTAAATTCACGCGCCTGATTTACAGCGTTTTGTCCCGTTGCGGCATCAAGCACCAAAAGAGTTTCAAGAGTTGAGTCGGGCAATTCGCGGGAAATTACGCGGTAAATCTTGGCGAGTTCATCCATAAGGTTCTTCTTATTATGAAGTCTGCCGGCAGTATCGCAGATAATAACATCCGCACCTTTTGATTTTGCCGATGCGATAGTATCAAACACAACAGATGCAGGGTCTGTTCCCTCAACGCTTTTAACCATTGTAACACCTGCACGCTCTGCCCAGATACCAAGTTGGTCAATTGCGGCGGCACGGAAGGTATCCGCCGCGCCTAAAACCACCCTTTTGCCTTTTGCTTTAAGTTGGGCTGAAAGCTTACCGATAGTGGTAGTCTTACCGACACCGTTTACGCCGATAACAAGAATTATTGACGGTTTGGTATCAAGGTTAAGTCCACAATCTTCGCCCAACATTTCGGTGATAATCTCTTTCAAAAGACTTTTTATTTCCTGCGGGTCTTTTATGCCCTGTTCTTTAATCTTTTTGCGCAAAATATCGCAAATTTCGGTAGCGGTATTGACACCGATATCTGCCATAACAAGTATTTCTTCAAGTTCTTCAAACAATTCTTCATCTATTTTTGTAAAGGAATTTATAATACTTATAACTCCGTTCGACAAAGAATCCCTTGTTTTTTGAAGACCCTGTTTAATTTTACTGAAAAATCCCATCAAATCACCTAATTAGTTTCAAGTAACTTCTTTTCAAGTTCACTTACATTTAATTCGAGAAGTTTTGTAATACCCTTTTCCTGCATTGTAACGCCGTAAAGCATATCAGCCGCTTCCATTGTGCCGCGGCGGTGGGTTACGCAAATAAACTGTGTTGCAAATTCAGAGGATTTCATATATTCCGCAAAGCGTTCAACGTTAATATCGTCGAGAGCTGTGTCAACCTCGTCCAAGAAGCAGAAAGGCGGAGCGTTAACGCGCATAATTGCAAAGTAAATAGAAAGGGCAATAAGCGCCTTCTCACCACCCGAAAGACCGTCAAGACTCGGAACATTTTTACCCGGCAACTTTACGTTAATATCAATACCGCTTTCAAGAATATTATCAGGGTCTGAAAGACTGAGAGATGCCGTACCGCCGCCAAAAAGTTCAGCAAAGGTTTTCGAGAAATTCTGACTGATTTTCTGGAAGCCTTCGGTAAAGATTTCCTGCATTTGACTGGTTAACTGATTGATAAGTTTATGAAGTTGCGCGCGCGAAGCCTCAACATCTTCAATCTGAGCCGAAAGGAAATTATATCTTTCGCTTACTTCCTTATATTCTTCAATCGCAGAAACATTGACATTACCAAGACCTCTGATTTTATTCTTGATTTCTGCCAATTCTTTCTTTGCCGCGGCGGGATTTTCAATCTCTATACCAATTTTTTCGGCTTCGCTGCGGGTAAGTTCATATTCGTCGTAAAGACGGCGGATAACATCGTCATACTCGCGCATCATAACTTCCTTACGCTCGGTAAGTCTTGCTAATTCCCCACCGATTTTTTCACGCTGCAAGGTGTTTTCGCGTTCGCTGTTACGAAGCTCAACACCCGATTTTTCGGTAAGGTTACGCTGTTCAATATAGTTCTTAATATTATTTTCGCTGTCTTCGATTTTGTTTTTATATTCTTCTATACCGTCATTTGCAGTTTCAATTTCTGCTTTAAGATTTTCATTTTTAAACTGTAAAGCCGCAATTTCACTGTCAATAGCGGTGCTACGCTCTGCGCGGTCTGTAATAGTTTTGCTAAGGCTTTCGGCGTTATTTAATACCGATTCAATGTCCTTACCAACTTCTATTACAGAAAGCTTTAACGAAGTAATATCGGCGGTGAGTTGTTCGCGGGTTGCGTTTAAGTTATCTCTGCCGCCTGTCATTTTATCAATTTCAGACTGAATAGCATTTTTATTAGCTTCTATTTCGGCAATCTCTTTAGCCGATTCAACCGAAGCGGTTTTAAGCTGTTCAATCTTTTGCTTGTTAGCGTTTTGCTCTGCTACAAGGTCTGCCTTAGTAGATTTTGCATTCTCACGCAAAACTTCAATTCGGCGAACTTCGGCAATAGCCCTGATTTTATCTTCGTTGGCAGTGGTCAAATCGGCTTCTAAAGCAGTAATATCCGCCAAAACTTCATTTACAGAAGCCTCTGCCTCGTCAAGTTTTGACTGAATTGTGCCAAGTTTTTCTTCTAAATTCTTAACTTCGGCTTCGATTTCCTTAATATCGTTAGCGCGGCTCAAAAGCCCTGCATTTTTAGTAACCGAACCGCCTGTAAGCGAACCGCCTGGGTTTACAACCTGACCGTCAAGTGTTACAACCTTTACACGATAGCCTTGCTTTTTAGCAATAGCAGTTGCGTAATCAATATCTTCTGCCACAATAACCGCACCCAAAAGATATTTAACAATTTCAAGATACTTCTTATCGCAAGAAATCAAGTCGCTCGCAATACCGATATAACCCGCCATATCTTCAAAACCGTGTTCTTTAAATTCACGAGATTTTATAGTAGCAACGGGTAAAAATGTTGCTCTGCCGCCCTTATTGCTCTTAAGGAAGTTGATAGCTTGCTTAGCGTCATTTTCGGTATCGGTAACAATATTCTGAATAGCGTTTGAAAGCGCCGCTTCAATGGCTGTTGAATACTTGTTTTCAACATTTATAAGTTTTGAAACAGGACCGCAAATACCGCGCAAAATGCCTGTTTCAGCCTTGTTCATTACAAACTTAACCGAATGTGCAAAGCCTTCCATATTGTTTTCCAAATCGCGCAAAATTTGAATACGGCGTTTTTTAGCCTCGATATCAAGTTTTGCACTTTCAAGTTCTGATTTTAACTTATCAGCAGTTTCGCGTTTACCCGAAAGGCGAAGTTCATAGCCTTTCAAAGAATTTTGGATACTCTCAGCGTTTTCTTCAATGCTTCTGAGTAAAACATCGGTATCGTTATATTCCTTATCCAAAGCCGAAATTTCGCTTTCTCTTGCGGTTATAAGCTCAACTAAAGCGTTATCACGCGCGGTAATTTCTTCGATAGAAGTATCGGCTGTAACGAGTTTTACTCGCATATCGGCACTGTTAGCCGAAAGAATATTGAGTTCTCTTATCTGATTTTCAATCTTACGGCTGATGCTGTCGGAGTCTGTAAGTAATGCGCTAAGTTCGTTTTCAAGGTTATGAAGTTTTTCTTCGAGCTCTGCTTTTTCCTTGGTTTTCTCGTCAGATAGCGCGTTAAGACTCTCAATCTCTGCCAAAGCCGAACTGTCTGAAAGAGTTAAAGAATTCTTTTCATCTGTTAATCTTTCAATAGATTCATTGTTATGTGAAATATCATTGTTTAAAACGGTTATAACACCCTGCGCTTTAACAATTTCTTCATTAAAAGAAGAAATATTAAGACGCTCACCCTCGATATCCGAAGTAAGTTTTGCGAAGAGTGAAGTGTTTTGCTCGGTCTTACGGTCAAACTCTTCCAAAGCCTGTTCAATCTCGCGGTAAGAAAGCTGTGCTGCCGCAATCTTGCTTTCCTGCGCCCGCAAAAGTTCTTTAGAATTATTTAACGTATAAAGCCACAAACCGATTTCGAGCTCTTTTTTATTAGCCGCAAGTTCCAAGAACTTTTCAGCCTTCTTGCTCTGCTCAGCCAAAGGACCTACACGCGCTTCCAATTCGTCGACAATATCGTGTAAACGCAAAAGGTTATCTTCTGCGGCGGTAAGCTTTCTTTCGGCTTCTAATTTACGGTAGCGGTATTTAGAAATACCTGCCGCTTCTTCAAAAATTTCGCGCCTTTCACCCGATTTTGAGCTGATAATATTATCAATCTTACCCTGACCTATCATTGAATAGCCATCTCTACCCAAACCTGTATCCATAAACAGTTCGTGAATATCTTTAAGACGAACAGACACATTGTTTATAGCATATTCACTCTCGTGCGAGCGATAATATCTGCGGGTAATGGCAACAAAATCGTTGTCAAAATTCAAAGAACGGTCGGTGTTATTGATATTAAGGGTTACTTCACAAAAACCGTGGGGACGGCGTGTTTCAGTACCGCCAAAGATTACGTCTTCCATTGACTGACCGCGAAGACTTTTGGTTGATTGCTCACCCAAAACCCAACGCACCGCATCGGAAATATTACTTTTGCCGCTTCCGTTAGGACCTACAACTGCAGTTATACCTTTACCAAACTTCAAAACAGTCTTATCTGCAAAAGACTTAAAGCCCTGAATTTCAATCGAACTTAAAAGCAATTATAACACTTTCCTTTCTATCCTGAATTTTAAACTATCTAAACTCTCATCAACCTTAACCTTGCAGTCAAAACCGCGTGATTTAAGATATTTAAGGTTTGATTTTTTCTGACCTGTCATTTTTGAAACATCACTTTTGCCGACAAAGATTATATATTCGCCTTTATCGAAAAGGTGGGTTAAAACCTTTGTCAGCATTATCTGGGACTGGCAAAGCTCGCTGAAAGCGGGATGCCAAGGTCCTGCAAGATATGCACCGTCTTCAATAGAATGAAGGCCGAGTCTTATAACACTTATGCCCTCTTTTGTGAGCATTAAATATAACTTTGTGCAGATTTTAACCGCATCTGCAAGGGTTTGGGGCTTGTAACGCCCGTCGATATATAAAGCCGCCAAGTCGGTGTCCTTTAAAACGATTGTGGGATAAATACGAACTGTATCGGGCTTTATTTCTATAATTTTTTTAGCAGTACGTTCGAGCGATTCGTTATCATCGGCGTAAAGGCCTGTCATAATCTGAAGACCAAGTTCAAATCCGTGCTTTCTTATAAGCGACGAAGCCGTTTCAATATCGCGCGCGGTATGACCGCGGTTGTTCATTTTAAGAACATGGTTATTGAAAGATTGCGCGCCCAGTTCAATAGCGGTTACATTATGTTCCTTTAAAAGAAGTAAAATTTCGTCGTCTATAGCGTCCGGGCGGGTTGAAATACGAATGCCCTTAACAAGACCGATTTTCACAAACGATGATGCCGCTTCCAAAAGTGACAGCATATAAGTACGGTTAATTGCAGTAAAACTTCCGCCAAAAAAGGCAATTTCGGTGGTTTCGGGGTTATACTTCTTCGATTTTACAGCAGTTATAACCGCCTTTTCAACATCATCAGCATTAGGGGCTTTACAAGTGCCTGTAATATACCGCTGATTACAAAAACTGCACTTATTAGGGCAACCGATATGGGGCACAAAAATCGAAATATTGGAATGTTTATCACTCATATTTTAGTACCCATTAACTCAAGCGCCTGCTTAGCCGCCATTTGTTCTGCCTGTTTTTTATTTTTGCCTTTGCCAACGCCAATAACATTGGAATTAAGATGAACCTCAACTTCAAATACTTTATTGTGGTCAGGTCCGCTTTCGCTTTTTAAAATATATGTCACCGATTCTTCGGGATTACGCTGAATAATCTCCTGTAAAGCAGTTTTATAATCTTTAAAAACTTCATCATCCTTGTTTTCAAGTTCGGGAAGTACAAAACGCAATACGTGTTTACGAGCCGCTTCCATACCGCCATCAAGATAAATTGCAGCAAGCACAGCTTCAAAAGCATCTGCCAAAATGGAATCGCGTTCTCTGCCGCCACCCTTTTCTTCACCTTTGCCAAGAAACAAAAACTTACCCAAAGATAACTCACGTGAAAAAGCGCAAAGCGACTTCTCACACACGAGTGAAGCGCGAAGTTTTGTAAGTTCGCCTTCGGGTATATCTTTAAAATTTTCAAAAAGATAATCAGCCACTATTACAGACAAAACCGAATCACCCAAAAATTCCAAACGCTCATTTGAAGTTACTCCGTTTCGTACTTCGTTAGCGTAGGAAGAATGTGTCAAAGCATTACTGAGTAATTTTACATTATTAAATTTATAGCCAAGTTTTTGCTGTAAAACTTCCATTATAATTTAATCCTTATTCTTTAATCTGTGAAAGAGTTGCGGTAATACTCTCAATTACACCTGTTTCGGTAAAAAT
>CAYQFW010000063.1:0-6763 GCA_964416955.1 uncultured Ruminococcus sp. | reverse complement strand
GGTTCACCAATAGTAACCTCAAGCTCTGTAGAGCCATAATCCCAATATACTGTAGCGGTATAGGTATAACCCGGAACCCAAGCGTCTTTAAACGATTGATTGCTTTCAGCCCACAACCTATACTCTACTCCGTTAAATTCAAAATAATGATTACCTGAATAATCATCGTATACAAAGGGACATTCAACTACCGTGCCGCTGGTTGTTGTAACATCTACAGTTTCAACAGGTTTAAACAAATCGTTATAACAATAATATTTCACCCAATCGCCTTTAGCATCAATCCATTCCTCAGCAAAATAGCCGTGTGTTAAACCTGCAATAGTGATAGGAGCTATAGAGATACTCTCAATTTCTTCAATAACAGGCGGTTCTACTTCACCTGAAATACTAATTTCAACCTCGCAAGAAAGAGCTGTGCCGCCGATTTCAACAGTTACAGTATACTCCCCATTGCCTTGCCATTGATTAGCATAACTCTGGTCATCATAAAACCTGAGATTATACACAGTATCGCCAAACTGGAACTGCGGTCTGTATCCGGTGTTGTTTAAAGAACAGGTAATAACCTCTCCGTCAATAGTTTCTACCCGAACACTATGGAAAAGATATTCCACGTCATAGCGAAAATATTTACCTTCACCGTCGTCAACATATTCACCATTAGTATATTCGTCAATACACAAAGGTGACGGACTAACTGTAAAACCAATAATATCGGTTTCAGAATATTCAGGTTCTACAGAACCATCTTCACTGTCTTCCAGAGGAACATCTATGGTAACCATCACAGGTATTTCACCTGTATTGCCACTGCCGTAAAACTGTGCTGCCAGAAAATATGTTTCTCCCGCATTTAAATCGTAGCTCAAACGGAAGCACAACGCTTCTCCGCCATCGTCATCTTCGCTCAAATAATTGCCTTCCGAATCATACAAATAACATTTTGTGTCCATCTCAGCAAATGATTCAAACGCATAGCGGTTTGTCTCAGGTGCGGTAAAGGAAAACCACGCTTGCTGTCCTCCTTCCTCTATATTTGCCACTTGTTCTTCATCAAGAAAGAGTTCGATATACTCTTGCGGTAATGAAGTATTGGTTGCAAAAACTGCCGTACTCATAACCGATACGAGCATAACAATTGCCAACAAAATTGCAACCGATTTTTTGAAAACTGAGCTCATAAAAATCTCTCCTTTTTTATATTAATGCCGATCACAAAGACTCGGCACATTATCCTGAACAAAATAACCCATACGAATAAGCGAGCAACCAGATTTAAATTGCTTTCCGCTTTCGGTACAATAAGCCACCTGTGTTATATCCGAACTGTATGTAAAATTCTTCACAAATTCGGTTTTTTCGTTATAAATACCGTTAACTGCCGATGAAAAAACTTCGGCGGCGTTATTTTTAGTGTTATATCCATGCCAAAAAGCCCAACTGTATTCGGGTGTCACACCCACAAACCAGTTGTTTCCGCCCGAATCGTCAGTACCGGTTTTTCCAGCCGCTTCAACCTTTTCACATTTGGCCTTTTCACCCGTTCCACCGGGGGCAACAACATCTTTAAGCATATAATTCATAATTTCTGCCGTGGTCTGTTTTATAACCTGCTTTGATGAATACTCTCTGCTATAAATTTCGTTTCCTTCGCTGTCACAAATCTTAAGCACGGTTTTAGGCGTCTCATATTTACCGCCGTTAGCAAATATTTGATAATATCCTGCCATATCCACAACGCTGACACCGTTAGTCAAATACCCTAATGCGATATTACCCATTATTTCTTCCTGTCCGTTCGCGGCGGCAGAAGTCTTTTCGGGCAAAAGCGCAATTCCAAAATTATCTTCCAAAAACTTAATGGAATTATTTATCCCGTAATCTGCAAGACACTTTACCGCAACCGTATTAAGCGATTCTGCTATCGCCTGATGTATATAAGCATATCTCCCGCTATACACGCCTGTAGCGTTATTTGGCCAAGGGCTCATCACACCTTCAAGATTTTTAATATATTTGTAAGCTGAATCTTCATAACGGCTCGCCCAGTTGATTGTTCCGTTATCAAGAGCGGGTGCATAAACACTCAACGGCTTAAGTGATGAACACGGCGGGTTTAATTTTGTTGCCAGATTTTCACTTTTTTTGCCCGCATCTGTGCTGTAAACCGCCACCAAGTCAGCATTCAAATTCGTAATCGCAGCAGCAATTTCAAAATCGGTTTCCTTCTGTGCACAAACCTCCGCCAAAGCATTGCTTACAATTTTATCCATCGCGGTATAAACGGTATATCCGCTGTTGTAAAGCAAATTTTTCGCTTTTTCTTCATCAACATTCTGAAGATTTGCAATAATTTTTGTTGCTTCGTCTACCACTATTTCCAAATATGCTTTATTACTGTCTTTTCGAACCGCACGGTCAGACTTTACCGTTGCAAGAATCTCTCCGTCAGAAGCTAAAACTTTCAAAGCGTTAGCAGTTGAACAAGCACAGGTTGTGCTCAAAAGCAACAAACAAATAACACAAGAAATTACCCTCTTAATTTAACTCACCCGCTTCATTTGTGATTTTATCAATATAATCTAAAATATCGCCGGGAAGTTGTGTTACAGGCTGTTCGTTTATCATACTTCCCAATTTACTAATCTTGTTTTTATTGCTTTCTATTCCCTCTTTTAACGAAAGCAACTCTTTTTTCAAAACAGTAGCGCTTGCACTATCGCCCATTTCTTCGTAAGCAATAATTCCGTTAACCAACATCACACCATATTCTTTATATTCGGTATATCTGAAGCGATTTCTTAAAAATGTTGCATTTTTATTTTCAATAACACCCACAAAATCACCTTTTGAATAACAATACTTTGATTTTACACTATACGGCGCGTAATAGTAGATGTTTTGCGCTAATATTTCATCGGCAATTTCATTTGCCAATGTAACATCCTCCTGTTGTTCCAACAACAAAAGTTTATTTCGGGTATTATAGGGGTAAAGCGCATCCGCAGCCTCGTATAATGTAAACTGCGACAGCGCAAGAGAAATACACATATACAAATTGAGCGCCAAAACTATTGGTAAAGCAATTTTAAAACCGCCGATTTTTTTAATAACAATTTCTTTGCCGCTGTTATCGTTCATAAGCAAAACAAACAGCATAAACATACCAACAAACTGCAGGTTAAAATCAAATAAACTATGCGCCGCAAAAGCCCCCGCAATAACTTTATCTGCAAGCGAAACTTTTCGTTTGCAAAAAAATCCAACCACAGCCGCAAGAAACAACAAAGCAGGAACAATTCCCACATCAAGTGCTATCTGCAAAAAATCATTATGCACATAAGACACATTATAAACACCTGTTTGAATACTGCCTTGCACAAAATGATAACCCAAATATCCCATACCAAAAGGATATTTTAGCAAAAGGGGCAAAGCATCAACAACATAGAGCAAGCGCCCCACAAATGTGCTTTGTGTAAGTCCGATTTTAAGATATCGGCTGAAAACATTACCTTCTTCACCCAAAACAGCCACAGCTAAAACAGCAATCACAACCACACCTGCAATTGCAAAAATTGAAATACGCGTTTTTTTGGATGCATTGACCAACACCATAATAAAATTGGAAACCAAAAAGAGCAAAAATACCGTTCGGCTTCCTGTATAAAGCAAACAGCCGATCAAAACCGCAATTGTGACATAGTCTATGATTTTAAGTTGTGATTTTTTCAAAACCAAAAGTTCACTTACAAGCAAAATCAATGCAAAAGTGTTCGGATACTGAAAAGAACCCGAAAGACGTTCGGAAACCAAGAAAAAACTTCTTATGGGAGTTATCAAAGAACCTATTGCACAAACAAGCCCTATCACCGCCACAAAATACGGTAAAAACTCAAGTAAATTTTTTCTCTTATCAGACTGCCACAATGCAACCATATATAAAAGCACGGGCAAAAACTTCAAAAAGCCTATAAATGCCATGCCCGAATCTATTGCCCAAAATGTTGTCAGCCCATAAAATAAAACTACCGCAAAAACAGTCACCGAAAATAAATTGAGCTTTATATTGAGAGATTTGTTTTTATGAATTTTAAAAAACAAATACGGTAATAATGCGACAGAAATCAGGCAGGATATATAATCATTAAATCCTCCCACCAAAACAAATGACGAAAGCAATATTATGTCAGAAAAATCACAATTTTCACTTAAATTGGTTTTTAATTTACTAAATGATATCACTTCCGCGCATCTCCCATCACATCAAAACCGTAAAATAAGGAATATACTTATTATAATGCATAATAATATTACCATATATACAAAACCCAGTCAACGCTTTTATTTCCAATTTCACTTGAAAAATGGCTCACAGATAAAAAATCTATTAAAACTATGGCAATTTTCGACAATTTTTTCTTGCAGTCTTTGCGTTTTTATGTTACAATTCATATACAGCAGTTAATTCAGTTGTGCTTTCAACCTAATTTATCAATTTTAAAAACTGCTGATATCTCAAAAGGGGGAAAACCTATGAAAACAAACATTAAAAAGTTCCTTGCCGTATTGCTTACAGTCTGTATGCTGTTTTCCGTGCTTACAGTAAGCCTTACTGCTCAGGCAACAACACTTACAGGCTCTTTAACACTCGATACACGTGTATCTGCTTCGGGTACGGTTTACTATTCCTTTACCGCTCCCAAAACCGCAACCTATATTTTCAGTTCGGAATACGACGAAACATACACTGATACCGTTGGATATTTATATTCCGACCCTGATTTTCTCGTTTTATTGACTAATAATGATGATGGCGGAGATTCCAGTAATTTTAAATTCTCCTATCAATTGACTGCAGGCGTAACATATTATTTACTTGCCCGTCCATATGACCAAGAAGCAACATTTTCTTATTATATTAAAGTTACAGAAGCTCCTTCGGTTTCAAAAATCGAGTTTGCAAAATGCACTTTAGATGTAATCGAAGCCGATACTGCTATGGGTTATTGGGACACTTACATCGATTCCTACGGAAACGAAAAAAAGTGGTTCTGCTATAACACATACTGGATTGTATATAACTCACAATACAAGGTTACCTATTCCAACGGCACAACCGAAACCATCTACGGTTATGACAGCGACCTGACATATTCTGACACCCAATCATACAGCAAAAAATGGAAAGTCGGCGGAACCAATAAAGTAAAAGTAACATACTTTGGCAAATCAGTCTCTTACTCGGTAGACATCAAAGAAACCAACATTAAAAGTTTAAAAGTTGTCGATGAAGGCAGTTTCAAATATCTTGAGAATAACGAAGGTAACGGAAATTGGCAGGCTGATTATAATAAGCAAAAATTCTGGTTTGAATATAGTCCGATATATGCCGTAAGCGCAGCCACTATAAAAGTAACCTATAAAAACGGCAAATCCGAATATATCGACTTTGATAATTATATGCTCAGCTCAGCAGATATCACAACAAAGCAAGATGTTGATACCCAATGGTCAATAGGCGGAAAAAAGAACACCATCACAATTAACATTCAAGGCGTAAAAACCACTATCAACGCCAAAATCAAAAAAGACACCACCGATAAAGATTTCAAATGGCAATTCGATGTATATTCTAAAACCGCGTCATTAGAGGAATATATCGGCAGCAAAAAAACAGGTGTGGAAATCCCTGAAAAAGTAAACGGATATGAAGTAACCGAAATTCAAAGTGACGCTTTTTATGGAACAAATTTCTATAAAAACAAGAGCAATTGGAAAGACGGCGCTTTATATATCGGCGATTGGCTAATCAAAGTTAATACCAGCGATACAAAATTCACAGTTAAAAGCGGAACAAAGCATATCGCTTCATACGCATTTTCCGATTGTGAAAAGTTACAAAAGCTCACACTCCCGTCAAGCATAGAAACAATCGGATACAACTATTTTTCAGTTCTCGAAAAAATTACATTCAAAGGTTCTCCTGAAAAATGGTCAAACATTTCGAGTTATATTTGGTCTTACTTAGGTTCTTACGAATGTAATGTAACAGGCTCCGCCTGCTCACACGATTGGAAATGGGTAACCGATAAAAAAGCCACCAAATACATTAACGGTTCAAAACATAAAGAATGTTCAAAGTGCGGCACATACAAATCTAATTCCGCCAAAGAAACCATAAGCATGGAAAAAGCAACCATCAGCGGTATCAAGAATAAGACCTATACGGGCAAATCTTTGACACAATCTCTCACCGTTAAAGTCGGCAAAACAACCCTTAAAAAAGACACCGACTATACTGTTACTTACAAGAACAACAAAAAAGTAGGCACCGCTACAGTTACCATTAAGGGTAAAGGTTCTTACACAGGTACTGTTAGCAAAACCTTTAAGATTACTCCTGTTAAAACAACCGTTAAGAAAATAACTGCTGCAAGCAAGAGCCTTAAAATTAAAATCACCAAAAAGTCAACACAAGTAACAGGCTACCAGATTCAGTACTCAACATCAAAAACATTTAAAGCAAAATACACCAAAACAAAGACCGTTAAGAGTTATAAAACAACATCTGTAACTCTCAAGTCCTTAAAAGCAAAGAAGACTTACTATGTAAGAGTTCGAACCTATAAGACAGTTGACGGCAAGAAGTACTATTCTGCTTGGTCAAGCTATAAGACAAAGAAAACTAAATAAACACGCAAAAAACTCCGCCTCGAGGCGCACTCCGTAAGGAAGTGCGCCTCAGTTATATTCGCCT
>CAYQFW010000062.1:0-6824 GCA_964416955.1 uncultured Ruminococcus sp. | reverse complement strand
TGTTGCACTTTCCCTAAGGTCACCCTCGGCGGCCGTTAGCCGCTATTCTGCCCTGCGGGGCTCGGACTTTCCTCAGATATTTCTATCCGCAACCGTCTAACCGACTCCGAAAAACATTCTAACACAAAATCCCCTTTGTGTCAAACACCACATTTTTTCATAAAATATTAGTGTTTGGAGGGATTTTTTTGAAAAAAAGATTAAAATATTTTTTAGCGGCAAATTCCTGCGAAGGTTTTATAAGCCACTTTAGCGACTGCTACAACCCACACGACAACTGGAGATGCTTTATTATAAAAGGCGGTCCCGGAACAGGGAAATCTTCCTTTATGAAAAAAATTGCCGAAAAAGCAAAAGAAAAAGGCGAAAAACATATTCTTTGCCCTTGCAGTTCCGACCCCGATTCACTTGATGCAATAATATTACCCGATAAAAAAACCGTTATTTTAGACGGCACCGCTCCCCATACAATAGACCCGCGCTACCCTGCAGTATGCGAAGAAATACTTAACTTTGGGCAGTTTTGGGACAGTGATAAAATAACCGCCCGTGAAGAAATTTTAACGGTCACCGACCAAAACCGAAATCTTCATAAAACTGCATCTAAATACTTAATGGCAGCGGGACAAATAATGCTCGATTCATACAAAACTGCCCTTTCCTGCACTAAACCCACAGAAGTAAAAGCCTTTGCCGAAAAATTGTGCAAAAAGTATATCCCTAAAAAAAGCGGCTCACCTTACGAATGGGTGCGGTTTATTGAAGGCATAACCCCAAAAGGTATTGTTTCCTACCCTGAAACAATACTCACTTCTTGCGAAAAACTAATTATAATATCCGACAAGCACCGTGCTTGCTCTAATATTATGATGAATGTAGTCCGAAATTATTGCCTTATAAACGGTTACGAAATTATAACCCTTAAAAACGCCTTTTTGCCGTCAATTCTTACCGACCATATCATAATACCCGAATTAAACCTTGCTTTTGTAACCGAAAACGAACGAACAAAATTCGACACCGACATCCGCCGTATCCACGCCCGCCGATTCACAAGCAATAAACAGTTGCACAATTCTAACCAAAGATTAAAATTAAACCGCAAGGTTACAGACAGTCTGCTTTCCGCCGCGGCGGACACCCTTTCCCAAGCAAAATCGGTACACGATAGGCTCGAAAGCTACTATATAAAGGCTATGGACTTCACAGCGCTTAATAAATTTGCCGAAGAATTTTGCAAGAAACTGTTTACTTGAAATTTCAGGGAAAATGTGGTATGATAATTAAAATTCAAATTAACATTTCGTAGGGTCAGGCCTCCCGGACTGACCGCTTCCTATGATGTAACTAACGGACAGTCGAGGACGCCTGTCCCTACAAATAACAAATATAAAGGAACTGTTTGTATGAAAATTGCGGTAATAACAGGTGCATCTTCAGGGCTTGGCAAAGAGTATGCCTTTGCAGTAAGCCGTCTCAGACCTGAAATCGACGAAATCTGGCTTATAGCCCGCAGAAAAGAAAAGTTAGAAGAAGTTGCATCTAACCTTAGCAAAAAGGTTCGCATAGTACCACTCGACATAACCGACAAAAAAGCAATAGAAGAATACAAAAATCTTCTTGAAACCGAAAATGCGGAAGTTTCACTTCTTATAAACAACGCAGGATTCGGAAAATTAGGTTACTTTTACGAAATTTCAACCGAAGACAATGCAGGTATGGTACGCCTTAACTGCGAAGCACTGACCGTTATGGCAAGTGTCACTCTTCCCTTTATGAAGGAAGAGGGCGAGATTATCAACACCTGCTCAATAGCGTCTTTTGCCCCCAACAGCCGAATGGCAGTTTATTCTTCGACAAAAGCTTTTGTTATGAGCTTTTCGCGAGCATTAAGAGAAGAATTAAAACCCAGAAAAGTCAACGTTTTAGCTGTGTGCCCCGGACCTATGGAAACCGAATTTTTAAGTCTTGCAGGTATAAACAAAGGCGACAGCAAAACCTTTGACACGCTCCCACGCGACAACGCGCAAAAGGTAGCTGTTCATTCGCTCAAAGCATCAAAACGGAAAAAAGCGGTCTTTTGCGACCACTTCTTCTATAAATTCTACCGCGTAGTTTCAAAAATATTACCAACTGCATTTGTTATGAAAATGGCTAAGACATAAAAACTCCCCGTAACTCGTTTGAGTTACGGGGTTAATTTTATAAATACTTCGTAGGGTACAATATTTGTTGCGGAACAACACACAGGTTGTTCCCTACACAAATTCAATTGACATTTCGTAGGGGTTGATGCCCACATCAACCCGTTAAATAATATCTAAATCTTGCGGACAGTCGGGGACGCCTGTCCCTACGATGTGTATTTATAGATTATTAGTAGGGTCGATTCACGAATCGACCGCAACTATCATCAATCCTAACGGCGTGAGCAAGCCCACGCCCTACGACTTGTCTATATAGATAGCACAAATTGGGGCAGTTCACCCAAAGTGCGAGGCTTTATCTTTACCCAAAAAGCACACTTGTAATATAACCGCGGGTTACAATATCTCCCCAGGCGGTGCGCCAGCCTGTTGTGGTAGAGAATTTACCGAGATTGAATTCGTAATCGAGCAATTCTTCTTCGAGTTCTTCAATACGATCGATTTTGCCGTCATACAAATCCTGAAGTCTCTGTGCGCAGTCCTTTATTCTCATAATAAGACCGCCAAGGCGTATATCGTGAACATCAAAGCCATAGCCCTTGTTTTCGATATACCACTGACTTCTGAAAGCGGTATAGAATTTTTCAAGCTTTTTTACAACCTTTTTATAGTCAGCAATAAGCGGTAATAACGCTTCCTTGTCACCGCTCTTATAAACCTTGCGGGTATTAACGCCAAGCTCAGCCTTTATTGACAAAACGTCACAAAGAAGTGAAATTGTCTCAAAAATATAGCCATAGGTTTCGTCATTTTTAAGAAGTCCTAATTTTCGCGATAACTTCTTATATTTCTCGTTTTCAAAACCGCCTACCGATTTATCAAACATACCGCTAAAGCAGTCATTAAACAAAAGGTATTTTTCGGGGTTATCGCCAAATGCCTCGGAGAACGGGAATTGGTCTTTATAGCTAATATCCTTAATAATAACATCCAAGGCACAAAAACGGTCGAAAGCAATGCCGTATTTTTCCTTGAATTTCGCTTTAATATCCGCTAAATCGAAGTTTCCTTTTGCCGCTTCTGAAGCATAGAAAAGCGAAGGTAAAACAGCGAATTTCGAACATTCAGCGCCGTCGTCAGACCAAAGTGTGAAGAAAACATCCTGTATGCCGTGCTCCAAGCAGCTCTTAAGCGCTGCTTTAGTTGACATAATCGAAAACTTATTATTCGGCGCAAAGCCCTTCCACGACCAAAGACCACCCGAGAAGCAAGTGCCTTTTTTGAGCTTTTCATGAGCGGTAATCATATTGTCGTAGATATGCTTGTAAGAATGGTAATAATCCCAATAGCAAAGGTCGATATTTTCGGGTATTTTTTCGGCAACTGATGCATCAATATTGGCGTTACTTATGTAATACTCCCCACCCGATGCCAAACGGAAAAACATATCCGACCAGATAGGCATTTGAAGTCCGTACTTTTTACCGATTTCGGAAACTCTTTGCAAATGTCCAAGCAATACTTCAGTGGGGTTTTGAAGCCCGTACAAATCTAAATATTTACCACGTGTCAGCTTCCAGGTTTCGTCCATACCGATATGGAAAGTCTTTGTACGAAGGCATTTTGTAAGAGACTGGAACATTTTATCGATAAGCTCATAAACCCTATCATCGCCCACAAGCAAAATTTCATCAATGTCCATTATTTTGCTGTATTCAGGCCATTTTTTAATTCTGTCAAGATGACCGAGAGTCTGAATACAAGGAATAACTTCCATACCCTTTTCATAAGCATAGTCGTCAATTTCCTTTAATTCCTTTTGGTTGTAACCACCGCGCAAATATCCCCAATATGGGTTGTCATCAAGTTCATAAGTATCTTCGAGATATAAATAAAGCGCATTATATCCCATATCAGCGGTTAAATCTATCCAACGCTTTATAGTTTCCATATTCATTGTGGCATTGCGCGAAAAATCAAGCATTGTACCAAGGCGTCTGAATTTTATTTCGTCATGCATAATTATTTCTCCTTACTTGAAAGGTTTTAACTCTTTATCATAAATCATTTTTCGTACAACCGTATAATACAATGGTTCTATTTTTTCGGTTTCAAAAAGTGTGGATAAAACTAAATTTGGGTTCAAGTTGTTTTCATTTCCTGCAGTTAAAATAAAGGTTAAATTTTCCCCCGAAAACTCCGCTTTTTTAATAAGTGGCGCTATGTCAATATCTTTAGTCCCGCCCTTTTTGGTGGTTTTTTGGGTGATAATTTCTTCCCTTTTAAAGAAACTTTCCACTCTTTCTTTGATTTCATTGGTTAAACCGTCAAACGAAATCAAAAATTCCGCAAAAGCGATTTCTTTCATTTTTAGCACAGGTTCTTCCGCTTTTACAAACTCAATATCCCTGACACTTACTTTATTTAGGTCGGCGATAAGTTGTTCGTTTGAATAATCGGGGTCAACAATTCTTAAATCTAAAATTTCATATTCGCCTTCGAACCCCAATGACAGCGGCACAGCAAAATTAAAATAAGCGTGTTGATTAAACCCTTCGGTAAACCAAATGGGAATTTTAGCTTTATTTATAAGCCGAGTCATAAAGCGGTTCATATCAAGATGGGATACAAACTTCATCGCTCCGCTTTTTTTATAAAAAACTCTAACGTCTCTCAAAACAAACACCCTTTCACAGTGTAACAAGATTTGATTATGTTTCGGTTTCGCTCGCCGCTTTTCAAATAACGGCTTTGCATTTATTTTTGCAAGGCATTAGCCTTGCGGCAAATTTCTTGCTTCGCCGAATTCAAAAATCAGCGGCAGAAACTTTTAACCCGCTAAATAAAAAATTTTCGTATTTAGCGAAGCCGATAAAGTGCAGGAATACTAGGTATTCCAAACTTTAAGGTGAAGATAAATCGAAAATTTTATTTCGCAGGCGTAACAAAATTAAATCTTGTTACACTGCAATTCGCCCCACAAGCCGAGCATTTTTCTCGGCAGTTGGGTGTTGTAGTGTCCTTGTGCGCCAACTCGTTTTCGCGAATTAAAAACTCTTTAGAAACCGCGTAATCAAGATGGTCCCAAGGGTTAATTTCCGAATATTCGCGTGTACGAAGTGAATAGAAATCAGGGTCTATTCCACATTCGGCGAACGCTTCGTTCCACTTTTGGAGGTCAAAACATTCGGTCCAGCTATCAAACTTACAACCCTTACGGAAAGCAGTTTCCAAAACCTTTCCGAGTCGGCGGTCTCCCTTAGCAAACACTGCTTCAAGGAAACTTGTCGAGCTGTCGTGCATACTAAGGTCGATTTTACGGGTGGTAATACAAGACTTTAAATAAGCTTGCTTTCTTTCCATTTCCTGCTTTGTAATTTGCGGTTCAAATTGGAAAGGAGTAAACGGCTTTGGAACAAATACCGCCACACTCATTGAAACCGATACCGACTTGCCCTTTGGTCTATTAGGCATAGCGTAATACATATCAACGATTTTTTGCCCAAGTTCCGCAATACCTTTTAAGTCTTCATCAGTTTCGGTGGGAAGTCCCATCATAAAGTAAAGTTTAACCGAAGTATACCCACCCTCGAAAGCAGTTTTGCAGGTTGACATTATCTCTTCTTCGGTAACATTTTTATTTATAACATCGCGTAGTCGCTGTGTTCCCGCTTCGGGCGCAAAAGTAAGACCGCTCTTTCTTACATGAGCGATTTTTTCTAACAATTCTTCCGAGAAATTATCAATTCTAAGCGACGGCAAAGCAAGGCTTATATGATTTTCCTCGGTCCAAGTAAGCATATTGTTAAGGAGTGGCTCTAACTCGCGGTAGTCACTGGTGCTTAAAGACGAAAGCGAAATTTCGTCATATCCCGTACTCTCGCAAAGACATTTTGCCTGTTTATTTACCACTTCCATACTCTTTTCACGGACAGGGCGGTAGATAAAGCCCGCCTGACAAAAACGGCAACCGCGAATACAACCGCGGAAAACCTCTTGCACCGCGCGGTCGTGAACAATTTGTATAAAAGGCACTACAAAACTCTCAGGATAGAACGCCTTATCCATATCGGCAATAATGCGTTTCTTTATGGTTTTTGGCGCATCACCTTTTGGTGTTACCGCCTTAATTTTGCCATCTTCCAAATATTCAACATCATAAAGAGACGGCACGTAAACGCCCTCTATTTTAGCGGCTTCTTCCAAGAATTTTGCTTTATTAAAGCCGTTTTTCTTGTGTTCTTTATAAAGGTCGATAACCTCTAAATCGACTTCTTCGCCTTCACCTAAGAAGAAAATGTCAATAAAATCACAAAGTGGCTCGGCATTACAAACACAAGGTCCGCCCGCTACAACCAGCGGATAACTTTCATCACGGTCTTCTGCTTTAAGCGGAACACCCGCAAGGTCAAGCATATTAAGCACATTGGTATAACTCATCTCATACTGAAGCGTAAAACCGATAAAATCGAAATCTTTTATCGGGTCGCGGCTTTCGAGCGCGAAAAGGGGAATATTATTTTCTCGCATAACTTCTTCAAAATCGAGCCAGGGCGCAAAAACACGCTCACACCAGATATCTTCTCTCTCATTAAACTGAGAATAGAGAATTTTCATACCAAGGTGTGACATACCAATTTCGTATGTATCAGGAAAACAAAAAGCAAATCTTACATC
>CAYQFW010000061.1:0-6841 GCA_964416955.1 uncultured Ruminococcus sp. | reverse complement strand
AAATGATATTCCCAGATGTCATTTTCATAAAATCTTGTATTAAAGTCAAGGTTAGATGTTGAATTGTGGAATTGATGAAACAGCATATAAAAACCTCAAAAAGATAAAATACTGCTTATATTATACTAAATTTCGCGTGAAAATGTCAAGATTTTGCTGTATATTAAAATTAGATAATAATTTGTAAGGGGTATTTTTATGAACAAAAAATTATACGATTTCATTGTAAACAAAGAACACCATAAATTCCGCCACACAGTTGACTGGGATTTAGGAAAAGAATATAGCGAAAAGGGCCTTTCGCCAATGGAAAGAATGGCAGACCGTTTTGAGCGAATGATGAAAGAAGAAAAACCGGTAATTTTACCCGACGAAAAAATCGTTTATCTTCGCACAGTTGCCAATTTACCCGACTGCTTTACCGAAAAGGAATGGGAAGAATTAAAGGAAAAATACTATATTCACGAATTAGGCTATATTTCCAACTTCTCCCCCAACTATTACGACACCATTTCCGCAGGCTTACTTGCAAAGCGCGAAGAATCCGACGAATACGGCAAACGCGCTATTGACAATATTATAGACCTCGCCGACAGATATTTAGAAGAAGCTAAAAAACAAGGACGCGAAGACTTGGTGGAAATCTTAACTCAGGTTCCCCGCTACCCCGCCCGTAACTTCCGCGAAGCGCTTCAATTCTTCCGCATTATTCACTATGCGCTTTGGATAGAAGGCAACTACCACAATACTTTAGGCAGATTCGACAAGTATATTTACCCCTACTTAAAAGCCGATGTGGAAAAGGGCGTTTACACCCGCGAAACCGCTCTCGAATTACTCGAAGATTTCTTCCTTTCTTTCAATAAGGACAGCGATATTTATGTTGGTGTTCAGCAGGGCGACAACGGACAAAGTATGATGCTCGGCGGTATTGATGAAAACGGCGAGTATATTTTCAATCTCTTAACCGAGCTTTGTATGGAAGCTTCCTGTAACAATAAGCTTATCGACCCCAAGATTAACCTTCGTGTAAACAAAGATACCCCTAAGGAAATTTATATTAAAGCTACCCACTTAACCAAAGCGGGTCTTGGCTTCCCGCAGTATTCTAATGATGATGTTGTTATCCCTGCTCTCGAAAAGTTAGGCTACGAGCATAACGACGCGGTTAACTACGCCGTTGCGGCTTGTTGGGAATTCATTATTCCCAATGTTGGCGCAGACGTTGATAACATCGGCGCTATGTCTTATCCCAAGGCTATCGATACCGTTTTACACGACGGCTTTATGGAATGTGAAACTTATGAAGAATTTTTCGCAAAGGTTGTAAAAGAAATCAATAATGAATGTGACCGTATTTGTGACGGAATAAAGAACCTTTGGTTTGTACCTTCTCCCTTTATGAATGTTATTATGGGTTGCAACATTGCCGAAGGCTCAAAGTACAATAACTTCGGTATCCACGGCACAGGTATCGCTACAGGCGCCGACTCTATGGCGGCTATAAAGAAATATGTTTACGAAGAAAAGACTATCTCTAAGGAAACTTTGCTTGAAGCAATTGACTCCAACTTCGAAAAACACAGCGAAATTTTACCGATACTCCGCTATGAAGCCCCCAAGCTTGGCAACAATGATGACTATGTAGACTCTATTGCTACCGACCTTTTAGATAATTTCGCAAAATGCCTTGAAGGCAGAGTAAACTGTCGCGGCGGTATCTATAGAGCAGGTACAGGCAGCGCTATGTTCTACTTGTGGCACGCTAACGAAATTGGTGCTTCGCCCGACGGCAGACGCGCAAAAGAACCCTTTGGCACAAACTACTCGGTAAGCCTTTTCGCAAAGGTTAAAGGTCCTGTATCGGTTATCGCTTCTATGACAAAGCAACACTTTGAAAACGCTATAAACGGCGGTCCTTTGACACTTGAATTCCACCAAAGCGTATTTGCAGACGAGGACGGTATAGAAAAGGTTGCAGCGTTAGTTAAGCGTTACATTGAACTCGGCGGTCACCAATTACAACTCAACACCGTTAACACCGAGCAACTTCTCGACGCTCAAAAACACCCCGAAAACTACAAGCAATTAGTTGTTCGTATTTGGGGTTGGAGTGCTTACTTTGTTGAACTTGACAAAGAATATCAAGACCACGTAATTGCCCGTCAGGCTTATAAGATATAATGAACGGAACAATTTTTGACATTAAAGAAATGGCGGTGCACGACGGTCCTGGGATAAGAACCACTATCTTTTTCAAGGGCTGTCCGCTTCGCTGTAAGTGGTGCCACAATCCCGAGGGGTTGACCATAACACCGCAACTGATGTATAAATCAAACAACTGTAAAAACTGCGGTAAGTGTTTCGAAAAATGTGACCACCCCGAATGTCAGCCTTTTGGACGTTGCTTACACATTTGCCCCGAAAACTGCCTTTCTATCGCGGGAAGAAAAATCACCGCAAAAGAATTGGCAAAGGAGATTATCCCCTCTGCCAAAGTTCTGGGTAACGATTTCGGCGGTTTCACCTTTTCGGGCGGTGAACCTTTGGCTCAAAGTGAATTTTTACTTGAACTTATAAAGGAATTAAAAGATTTCCACCTTTGCATAGAAACGAGTGGTTATTGTGACAGCGATACCTTTAAAAAGGTTATAGAAAAGCTCGATTTTGTGATTATGGATATCAAACTTTCCGACAGTGAACTACACAAAAAGTACACCGGTGTTGACAATAGCCAAATACTTAAAAATTTCGAGATTTTAAGAAAAAGCGAAAAACCTTATATAATCAGAACTCCGCTAATTAAAAGTATCACCGATACAAAGGAAAACCTCGACGCTATCCAAAAAATTATTGGTGACGCTACTTGGGAAAAATTGCCTGAAAACGAAATGGCAGGCGCAAAATACAAAATGCTCGGAATAGAATTTCCGCTTAGTAAATAAAAAAAGAAGCAAAACATTAACTGTTTTGCTTCTTTATTTTTTCTAAAACATTTTTGCCTTCTTGGAATATCTCTTGGGCAGTTTCGTTACCCTCAAAGGTTGTATTATCAGTTATACGCAAGCCTAACATTAAATCTTCGGGCAAGGGCATTTGCTCGTCAACCGCTTGCTTGTAAAAATCTTCACCGAGTGTTATAGGCCCTTCAGCGAAAATCGAAATATCAAACGCATCTTCAAAATACTGCGCTGCCTTTTCGTCAACCAAATAAAGCAATGTCGTATTATCTGCCGCTACAATCGACTGAACCTTAGTAAACATTGTATTACGGCTTGCGTCACGATCACTATCACCCACGCTGCAATTGATAACCTGAACATTAACTTCGCCGTCACCGTTAATATCGGTTGCATATTTCTCAAAGTACTTTTCAACACCGTCAAGCTGAACATCCATTGTTGGTGTATAAGTAAAATAAAGCACCGAAAAATCAAATCTTTCGCGGGTGGCACATTGGGTTACTGCAATAGCCAACACCAACGCAACACAAATAATCATTATAGTATGAACCTTATAATGATACCAAAAGTTTTGCAGTTTATCCTTAAAGGTTACAGGCTTTAAAGCAACCTCACTTGGTTTGGCTTCAGGTTCGATTTCTCCCTGTTGCATTTTCTTAAGACGCAAAAACTCTTCACGGGCTCTGCGCTGTTCTTCTATAATTTCATTTTTCTTTTGTGCCATTTTGACTCTCCTTTACTGCGTAATTTTAACACACTTCCCTGCTCTTTTCAACCACTTTCAAAAAATTTACTTTTTGTTTACTTTTAATACTTTGGGTTAAAATATAAAAAGAAAGGTTGAATTTATGAAAAAGAAAACTAAACAAAATCTGCAAAGCGCAGTTGCAGGACTTGGTATAGGCTTTGTAAACGGAATTTTGGGTGCAGGAGGCGGAATGCTTGCAGTACCGTTTCTTAAAAAGTTAGGTTTTACTCAGAAAGAGTCCCACACAAACGCCATTGCCGTAATTTTACCCATAACCATAATTTCCGCAACAATTTATCTTTACAAAGGTTACGTAACTTTAGGAGATTCGTTTATTTATATACCGTCAGGACTTTTAGGTACAGTTATAGGAACATATTTGCTTAAAAAAATATCACCAAAATGGCTAAAAAGAATATTCGGTGCTCTTATGATTTATGCAGGTATCCGCCTGCTAATAAAATGAATATCAGCGCCCTTTTAGCAGGGCTTTTTTCGGGAATACTCGGCAGTATGGGACTTGGCGGCGGCGGAATTCTTATAATTTATCTCGCACTTTTCACCGACACAAAGCAATTAACCGCCCAAGGAATAAATCTTTTGTTTTTTATCCCTATCGGAATTTTATCACTAATAATTTACTCGGTAAAAAAGCAAATAAAATGGAAACCAACCTTAAAAATTGCCGCCTACGGCATAGCGGGGGCTACAGCAGGAATACTTTTAGCCGATTTTTTAGGCGGAAATATAACGGGTAAAATCTTCGGCGGACTTTTGGTAATAATGGGACTAATAGAAACATTCAAAAAAGAAAAGGGCTGATTGATTTTGATATGCACCTCCAAAAGTGTCTAACTTTTGGGGTGCATATCATTCAGACTTTTTTGACTTTTTTCACATATTTAAACAAAGCAGTTACTATCACAATACCGAGCGATAACGCAAGGGCTAATTCTACTGTGTAAATAAGTTTTCCTAAAAACTCTACCTGATTACCCTGCATAGCAAAGGTTGCGGTATGGTAAAGCGCACCGCCGGGAACTAAGGGTATTAAAGTTATAATACTAAAGG
Organism: uncultured Ruminococcus sp.; assembly: GCA_964416955.1. Taxonomy (GTDB): domain Bacteria; phylum Bacillota; class Clostridia; order Oscillospirales; family Acutalibacteraceae; genus UBA737. Next base: position 2,059 of record CAYQFW010000061.1, on the reverse strand, counting down.
TTGTTGCAGGAGTTTTTAATATGCGAGCCAGTATTTCGGCATAGGTTGTACTGCAAAGCGACACTATAAAATATCTCATTGCTTCATTAGGAATTATACCGCCAAGCAATAGGAACAACGCCCATGAAAGCATACCGCCAACAGCCGCCAACCACAATTTTTTGCCGCGGATATTAAAAAGAAATCCAAAACCGAGTGTTCCAAAAAATGAGGCTATAACCTGAATCACAAAAACGCCGAAATCCATTATAACACACCTCCAAAAACTGCCGATACTGCTACATATCCGCAAGCAATAGCCAACGCCGAAAGAACAGCTTCTATAAGTCGCAAAACACCCGAAATATTATCCCCCACAAACAAATCCCTCAAAGAATTTGTAAGACCAATGCCTGGAATAAGCGTCATAATATTCGCTATAATAATTTCTTGTGTTTGTGAAATTACTCCGCATTTTTTAAGGCTTACCGCAATAAGCGCCGCCACGAAAGACAAGATAAATTTCGCAAGAATTTTATTGAAATCAAGTTTGTCAGCTAACAAACTTAATACACCTGTGCACAAACCGATAGTAGTTGAAGTTATAAACTCAAGCACATTTCTTCCGCCAAAGAAGAAATAAAACGCGCCCGCAATAACACCGTAAAAAATGACATTAACAATAGCAGGATATTTAGGTGTGTTTTCTATTTTTTCAATTTCAGCTTCTATCACCTTATAATCGGGCACATTAGCCGTTATCTCACGCACAAGATTATTGAGTCTATGTATTTTTTCAATATCAGTTGCAATTTTACCGATACGCCTTGTATGAGTTTTTATAACGCTGTCTTCACCTTCGACCGAAAGTATTATATTCGAAGTCGTAGCGTAAATATCAACATTTTTAAAGCCGTAAGCCTTAAAAATCATAGTTGCACTTTCTTCTATGCGGTAAATTTCCGCTCCCGCTTCGGTCATCATTTTGAGTATCTTCAAAATTCCCGACAGCAAATGATATGTACTGTTAGATTCCATTTTATTTTATATCCTTATAAAGTTCTTTAACTGTATAATAAGCCAACTTCGGTTTGCGGTATTCATTCATAATACCTTTATTGTTAAAACCGCGCGCTTTGGCGATATCTTTATCCGACGGAAAATCGAACAAATGCCATATAGCCGTTCCGCAAACACCGTCTTCGCTCACGCAAAGGTTTATAACATTAGCAATATAATCTGCCTGATATTCCATTGTCCACTTTTCTTTTTCAAGCGAACTGTTGCCGTATAGCGCAGGAACACCGAATTCCGACATCATAACAGGCTTATCACCTAATCCTCTTTCGGTCAGCGAAGCGCGGAAGCCTTTAATAAATCCTTCCCAATCAGACTCTTTGCCGTAATACCAGCCGAAATAGTTGTTAAGCGCTACAATATCGGCAAACTCAAGCGAAATATCACGCAAAAATCGGTCAGAAGCAAAGCTTATAAGTCGGGAATTATCCATACCCCTTACATACTCCGAAGCCATTTTTGTAAACTCATAGCCCGCCTTAGTATCGGTCGCGACCTCGTTATGAAGCCCCCAGATAATAATACTCGGGTGGTTGTAATACTGGTCTACCATTTCCTTATAAAGTTTTCTTGCGCGCTCTTTTACAAATTCGTCTGCAAGCGATTTTTCATAAAACTGCCACATAGGAATTTCAAGCCATGCTGTAAGTCCTTCGCGGTCGAGATAATCTATAAAATTATGCGCGTGGGGGTAATGTGAAATACGAACAAAGTTGCTGTTTAAATTCTTGAAAATATCTACATCACGCTTGGAAATATTCGCAGGTACAGCAAAACTCCAGTCGGGGTGCAATTCGTGACGGTTAGCACCTTTTAAAAACACGGGTTTTCCGTTAAGGTAAACCTTTTTATCTTTGGTCTCAATCTTTCTGAAACCGATTTTATCGCAAAAATCGTCATTTCCTAAAGTCGCCTTTATATCATAAAGGTTGCCCTTACCAATATCCCAAAGGTTGACATTATCCACCTTTATTCCATCTATCACAAAACTTTGCTCGCCTGA
>CAYQFW010000060.1:0-6845 GCA_964416955.1 uncultured Ruminococcus sp. | reverse complement strand
TCGTGGTGCTTTTCGATAGCGGCTACTAAACGGAACTTCTTTGCAAGTTCTATGAAGCCTTCTTCTTCGGCGGTTTTAGCAAAACCGTCGTACATATCGGTCCACTCATAGTTCTCGCCTTCGGCGGCGTCTAAAAGGTTGTCTTTAGTGTCGCCAACGCCGTTATGTAGTTCTTTAAACCACATTTTAGCGTGTTCTTTTTCGTTATCGGCGGTCTTTAAAAAGAGAGCTGCAATCTGCTCAAAGCCCTGCTTTTTAGCCTTTGAAGCGTAGTAGGTGTACTTGTTTCTTGCTTGAGATTCGCCTGCAAAAGCGGCTTCTAAATTTTTTTCGGTCTGAGTGCCTGCGTATTTGTTTGCCATAGTTAAAACCCCTTTTATTTAAGTTTTTTTAATTATATCATATTGCGTATTTGTTGGCAACAAAATTAAATAATTTCTTTTGCCAAGGCTTTTATTTGGTCTTTTGTGTCTTCTTTTACTGCCGAATGAATGGTAACGGTTGTATCGGTAAAGGTAATGTCCTTGCTGTTTTCGAGCATCTTCTTTATGCCGTTTGCGGCGGTGGGTGCCCAACTGCCGTTTTCAATAATACCGATTTTGCGGTTTTTGTAGCCGTGGTCGGTCAAATGATGCAAAAATTCGTGCATAAAGGGGAAGATTCCGCCGTTGTAGGTGGTGGTAGCGAGTACCATTTTACCGTAACGGAAAGCGTCTTCAACCGCTTCTGCCATATCACAGCGTGCAAGGTCGTTTACAGCCACCTTTTTGCAGCCGAGAGCTTTTAATTCTTCTGCCAAAAGCTCTACTGCTTTTTTTGTGTTTCCGTACACGGAAGTGTAGCAAATTACAACCCCCTCGCTTTCAACGCCGTAGGAAGACCAGGTGTTGTATAAATCGAGATAATAACCGAGATTTTCTTTAAGCACAGGGCCATGTAGGGGGCAGATAATTTTTATATCAAGGTTAGCCGCTTTTTTGAGTACTGCCTGCACCTGAGTGCCGAATTTTCCAACAATACCGAAATAGTATCTTCTCGCTTCGCAAGCCCAGTCTTCTTCGCAGTCGAGTGCGCCGAATTTACCAAAACCGTCAGCCGAGAAAAGCACTTTATCGGTACTGTCATAGGTCATAATAACTTCGGGCCAATGTACCATTGGGGCGGTGATAAAACCAAGGGTATGGCAGCCGAGTTCTAAAGTGTCATTTTCCCTTACAATAACGCGGTTTTCGGCGTAGTCTGTACCGAAAAATTTTTGCATCATAGCAAACGCTTTTTCGCTTGAAACAATGGTGGTTTCAGGGTAGGTTTCTTTAAATTTTGCAATGCTCGAAGAATGGTCGGGCTCCATGTGTTGAATGATAAGATAATCGGGCGCTTTTTCGCCGAGTTCGGCTTTGATATTATCAAGCCATTCGCTTGCAAAATTTATATCCACCGAGTCCATTACGGCGATTTTTTTATCTTTTATAATGTATGAGTTATATGCCATTCCGTTTGGCACAATATACTGACCTTCAAAAAGGTCGATTTTATGGTCGTTAACACCAACATATTTAATATCTTTTGTTACCATTTGTTTGCTCCTTTTATTTTATGGTACAATTATATCATAATTTTTTTATTTTTCAATATCTTTGTTGACTTTGAAGGTTGAAAAATATATACTGAATATGCAAAAGGTGGGAAATTTTATGAAGAATTTTGAGCTTAATTCTTATCGCGAAAACCTTATTTGTGACGGTCATATTCACCCGCACGTAAAACTTGCACTTAAAGACTCGGCAGAGATTTTTAAAAGAGTTTTAAATCATTTTAATTACCAAAATTTTGCGATACAAGCTTTGCCTTCATACAGCGTTACAAACAACCTTGAAGGAAAACCCGATTACCGTAAGAGACTCGGTAAGCCGCTTGACCATCCTTCATTTGGCGCATTTTTTCTTTGTTTCAGACGATTACGATTACGCTGTGAATTTTATGGGAAAATGGGAAAATGTATGCTTCGATATTACCCCAGGAACTGAGATGTATTTTAATTTTGAAGCCGACCCCAAATGGCGCAATTTCTTTATAAAATATCAGGACAGAATACTCTACGGAACCGATATTTATAACTGGGAGCAGGGGGATAACACGGTAGAAGAAAGGTATGCCCATGCGGTAAATCTTATCCGCTCGTTTTTAGAGAAAAAAGAGCCTTTTTCTGATAAATGGACAGGTGGAAAGTTTGAAAAACCATTTGGTTTACCGAACGAAGTTTTAGATAAGATTTATTCAAAAAACTTCATTCGTCTTTATGGGGAAAAGCCGCGCGCAATAGCTAAAAATCTTATTGCAGACGAGTGCGAAAATCTGCAGAAAAAATTTAATCTCACCAAACTTGAAACTGAGAATTTGAAAGAAATTATAAAAACTCTAAAAAAGGTATAAATAAAAGGAAGCAAAGACATACTTATCCTTGACAAAGGCATAGAAAAGTCTTATAATATTATAGAAAATATTGCACATTTGGAGGATTATTATGATTAGTGCAGGCGATTTTAGAAACGGCGTTACTTTTGAAGAAGACGGCAACGTGCTTCAGGTTGTTGAATTTCAGCACGTTAAACCCGGTAAGGGCGCTGCTTTTGTAAGAACAAAAACTAAGAATGTTATTACAGGTGCGGTTATTGAAAAGAGCTACAACCCCACAGCAAAGTTCCCCACCGCTTACGTTGAAAGAAAGGATATGGAATATTCTTACAACGACGGTGACCTTTATTACTTTATGGATCAGGAAACTTATGAACTTGAACCTATTAACGGCAGTGAACTTGGTGACAATTTTAAATTTGTAAAGGAAAATATGGTTTGTAAGATTTTATCTTATAAGGGCAAGGTTTTCGGTGTAGAACCCCCAACATTTGTTGAACTCACCGTTACTCAAACTGACCCCGGCTTCAAGGGCGATACAGCTACTAACGCTACCAAACCCGCTGTTTTGGAAACCGGCGCTGAAATTCGTGTACCTCTCTTTATTGACGAAGGCGAAATGATCAGAGTTGATACCCGTACCGGCGAATATATGGAACGCGTATAATATTTTGGAGGTATTTTAATATGGATATTTGTGAAAAAATTGCTTATATCAAAGGTTTGGCTGAGGGTCTTAAATTAGACGACAGCACAAGCGAAGGAAAGGTTCTCACCGCTATTATTGATTTGCTCGGCGATATCACTGCGGAAATTTGCGACATCGAGGAAGGCTGTGAAGAAATTATCGAACAAATCGACGCTGTTGATGAAGATTTGGCAGAACTTGAAGACTTCGTTTATGAAGAAGACGAAGATGAAGATGAAGAAGAGTTCGATTGCAGTCACGATGACGAGGTTTATGAAATTGAATGTCCCGCTTGCAACGATATAATCTATCTTGACGAGGAAATGCTCGAAGAAGAAGGTATGGTTTGTCCTAACTGCGGAACAGAACTTGAGTTTGATTTTGAAGGTTGCGGCTGTGACTGTGAAGGTTGCGATTGCGAAGAAACCGAAGAATAAGCAGATATAAGCCGCACGATTTGTGCGGCTTTTGTATTTTTGTGAGGATTATATGAAAAAGTGTAAAATTATCTCCATTGCAGTGCTTGCGGCGGTTTTTGCCGTTATGGCATATCTTGGCCTTTCGGGAACTATAGAAGGTTTCGAAAACTGGTTGCCAACCTTTATTAACCCCAAAAGAGAAATTGGTGAACTGTTATATTCGTTCACCGTTTTAGGAGATACAATTCCTGATGTTATAATTATTTCGGCGCTTGTGTTATTGCCGATTACAAGCAAAAAGGCGGGCATTCCTGTTGCCTGCACGGCAATAACTTCTACGGCGGTTAATAAGATTGTAAAAAATATAGTAAAGCGTGCAAGACCTGTTGAAAGACTTGTTGCTGTGAGCGGTTTTAGCTTTCCCAGCGGTCACGCTATGAATAACATGGCAATTTATCTTATGATTGCTTTTTGCATTTTGCCTTATTGCAAAACCCGATTTCAAAAGGTTATGACTTTTGTCGTTTTGCTTTTGTTCCCAATAATTATGGGTGTTTCACGTATTTATTTTAATGTTCACTATTTTAGCGACGTTGTATGCGGTTGGTGTCTTGGCGCAATCGTTGCAATTTGTTTCAGCGAAATTTTTAAAAAGGTAATAGATAATGCAAGAAACTAAACTTAAATTAGATTATACCGTAACCGAAAGTAAAGGCTCGGTTCCTGTTATTGTGGTTGCGGCGGGTACTTCTTCAAGAATGCAGGGCACTAATAAACAGTTGGCGGAAATCGGTTCGGTTCCCGTTATTATAAGAACGCTCAAAGCATTTGAAAATTGCGACCAAATTTCCAATATAATTTTGGTGGTAAGAACGGAAGATTTGTTTCGGATTCAAATGCTTTGTGAAAAATATATGATAACCAAATTGTCCGATATAGTTTGTGGCGGCGACAGCCGTCAGGAATCGGTGCTTAAAGGCTTTGCGCGGATTTCTGAAAGTTGCGAAAAAGTGCTCATACATGATGGCGCGCGGCCGTTTGTTACCGGCGATATTATCTGTTCTGTCATAAAAGCGCTTGATAAATATTCGGCGGCGGCCTGTGGTGTAAAGGTAAAAGATACAATAAAACAGGTTGATGCCAAAGGTAGTGTTTTAAAAACAGCCGCGCGTGAAAATTTGGTTGCGGTGCAAACACCCCAAGGCGTGAGAGCGGCAGATTACCTAAAAGCAACTGAAAATGCGGACCTTTCTGCTTTTACTGATGATACTTCTGTTATGGAAGCGGCGGGTTTTGAGGTGCTTGTAACCGAAGGCAGTTACCGAAATATTAAGATTACCACAAAAGAAGATTTGATTATGGCGCAAGCCTTTTTAAGCGAGGAAGAAGAATGATTAGAATAGGTCACGGTTATGATGTTCATAAGTTTGTCGAAAACCGCAAGTGTATTATAGGCGGTGTTGAAATTCCTTTTGATAAAGGGCTTTTGGGACACTCGGATGCCGATGTGCTTTTACACGCTGTGTGCGACGCGCTTTTAGGAGCGGCGGCGCTTGGGGATATCGGCAAGCACTTCCCCGATAATGACGAAAAATTTTCGGGTATAGACAGCCGTATTTTGCTTCGTAAGGTGGTTTTGTTACTTTTGGAAAAAGGTTACAAAATCGGCAATATTGACGCTACTGTTATAGCCCAAAAGCCAAAAATGGCAGGATTTATTAATGTTATGCGGCAGAACATTGCAAAAGATTGCAATATAGATATTTCTTTGGTTAATGTAAAAGCTACTACAGAAGAAGGCTTGGGTTTTACAGGTGCATTAGAGGGTATTTCCGCTCATGCAGTATGTGTTATTCACGAATAAATATACCCTTTGTATAATAAACTATACAAAGGGGTTATTTTAATGTATGTTACACTAACAAAAAAGCGGTTGGCGGTATTGCTTTGTATCACAGGTTTAGCACTTGTTGTAATCGGGCAGTTTTTTTCGGTCAAGGCAGGCGAAACAGAACTTTCTACAAATGCTCAAAGGGTGCAGTTTATTTCGGCATTAGGTGTAAACCTTGTCGGTGATGAATTTTGCGAAAAACAGGTGACAATTCCCCAGGAATTCAGCAAGGTTTATGAAAACTATAACACTTTGCAGCGAAGTGCAGGGTTTGATTTGACCGCTTATAAAGGTAAGAATGTAACGGTATATACATATATGGCAACCGACGGCAGAACAGTTAGTTTAATGTTATATAAAAATAAATTGATAGGCGGAGATATTTGTGAGACAAAGGTCGACGGTAAGATGTCTGCGCTTAAAGGAAATTAAGATGGTAAAAGAACGTTTTGATAAAATAATAGCAAACCAATTCAATGTTTCCCGCAAAGATGCAAGAACAGCTATTCGCCGCGGGAAAGGTTTGGTTGACGGACAAGCTTTGAAGGACCCTTCTGTGCTTGTGGATGTTACAAGTGAGATTGTCTTTTGCGGCGAAAAACTGCAATATAAAAGGTTTGTTTATATTCTTATGAATAAGCCTAAAGGTGTGCTTTCGGCTTCAAATGATAAAAATCGAAAAACCGTTATCGATTTGGTGCCTGAAGAGTGGCGAAGAAGCGGACTTTTTCCTGTGGGAAGGCTTGATAAAGATACAACAGGGCTTCTTATCATAACCAATGACGGCGAATTTGGTCACAAGGTGATAAATCCGAATAAAAATATCGAAAAAATCTATGTTGCAACTCTTGACGGAGCTGTTACAAAAGAAATGGAAAAAACTTTTTCAGACGGGGTGGTTCTCGCCGACGGTACTGTTTGTAAAAGCGCAAAGCTTGAGGCTTTATCCGAAAATAAGGCGCGCATTACTATACGCGAGGGAAAATATCACCAAATTAAGCGAATGTTTGGCACTGTAGGGCTGGGAGTAAATGAACTTAAGCGGATAACAATAGGCGGTCTTCAACTGCCTGAAGATTTACGAGAAGGCAAATGCAGGTTGCTTAAAACAGAAGAAATTTCACTAATTTTTTCAAAGTGTTAATAAAAAATGTCAAATTAGACAAATTGTGAACAATAACATTGGATAAAATTTGCATAGTAATTTTTGGCACGATTTGTTATAATATCCTTGTTATAAAATATTTTTCAGGAGGCCCCAAATGGCAAGTCTATCATTAAAAAATGTCTACAAAAGATATCCCGGCGGTGTAACCGCAGTTATCGACTTCAACCTTGAAATTAAGGACAAAGAATTTATAATCTTCGTTGGCCCTTCAGGTTGCGGTAAATCTACAACTTTGCGTATGATCGCTGGTCTTGAAGAAATTTC
>CAYQFW010000059.1:0-6876 GCA_964416955.1 uncultured Ruminococcus sp. | reverse complement strand
GAGCAAAACTTTATTATTTACGTGATAGAGTTGGTAAGGCTGCAAAGGTTAAAGAAAAGATTTAATCTTAAAGGGGGACAGGTTGGAAAACTTGTCCCCTTAAATTTTAAGTGAAGTTGGGTAACATTATGAAAAACGACAACTTTAATAATTCGGGATTTACTGTTAATACCGATATTGACGAAGTGAAAAACGAAAAAACAAAAGAAGAAAAATTTTCCAAGAGAAAGGAATTTTTTGAATGGCTTGATGTTGTGTCGGTAGCGCTTATAACCGTGATAATTCTTTTCGGGTTTGTATTCAGGGTTGCAACAATTTCCGGTACTTCTATGCTTAACACTTTGAAACATAATGAAAAGGTGATAATCACCAACCTTTTTTATGAACCGAAATCAGGTGATATTGTTGTAATATCGCGTAATACCTGTAACACAACGGAAGATATAAGCGAAGGCAGCGGTCCTATAATTAAGCGTGTTATCGCAACCGAAAATCAGACGGTTGATATAGATTTTGAAAAAGGAATAGTTTATGTTGACGGTGTGGCTTTGGAAGAAGATTATACAAGTACCCCTACGACAGTGAGTCACGACGTTGAGTTTCCTGTAACAGTACCGGAGGGACATATTTTTGTTTTGGGCGATAACCGCGAAGTGTCTTTAGACAGCCGTTCTTCGAGTATAGGCAATAACGGTATGGTTGACAAGCGCTATGTTTTAGGTCGCGCTGTTTATAGAATTTTCCCCTTTAATAAAATGGAAAGTCTGACCGATAAATAACCCGATTGGATGGTAAAAATGGATAATAAACAGAATATACAGTGGTTCCCCGGACATATGACAAAAACAAAGCGGAAAATCAAAGAGATTTTACCGCTTATTGATGCGGTGGCCGAGGTGGTGGATGCGCGTATTCCCTTAAGCAGCCGCAACCCCGATTTAAATGAAATTATTGAAAATAAACCACACATAATTCTGCTTAATAAATGCGATATGGCTGATAGCCGTATCACAAAACAATGGATAGATTATTATAAGAAAAACGGCATTACCGCAATTGCGCTTGATTGTAAGAGCGGTAGGGGAATAAATCAGTTTAAAGATACTGTGAAAACTGCTTTGGCTTATAGGTTGGAAGCTTACCGCGAAAAAGGAATGGTCGGCAAACCGCTTCGGGTTATGGTTGTTGGTATTCCAAATGTGGGTAAGTCTTCTTTTATAAATAAAATCGCGGGAAAAACCAAGGCAAAGGCTGAAAACCGTCCTGGTGTTACCCGCGGTAATCAGTGGTTTACCATAGATAAACAGCTTGAACTTTTGGATACCCCCGGTGTTTTATGGCCTAAGTTTGACGACCAGACCGTAGGTGAACGTTTGGCTTTTACGGGAGCGGTCAAGGATAATATTCTTGATACCGAACTTTTGGCGATAAGGCTTCTTGAAATTTTATCAGAAAATTATCCCGAGCTTCTTAAAAACCGCTACGGTGAGCTTGATTTTTCGCTTGACAGTTATGAATTACTTTGCCAGATTGGTAAAAAACGCGGAATGGTTATCCGCGGTGGAGAAACAGATACCGAAAGAGCGGCAAATATGCTTCTGGAAGAATACCGCAATCAAAAGATTGGTAACATTTCTTTGGAAAGGGTAGAAGATAATGCCTGATTTAAGTTTTGAACAAGCTGCAGGACAAAGCGGTTTTAAACATATTTGCGGTGTTGACGAGGCGGGACGAGGTCCTTTGGCAGGTCCTGTTTGCGCGGCGGCGGTAATATTGCCCGAAAACTGCGAAATTGAAGGTCTTAACGATTCTAAAAAACTAAGTGAGAAAAAGCGCGAAGCGCTGTATGATATAATTATCGAAAAAGCGGTTGATTATCATATCGCTTTTGGCTCTTTGCAAGAAATTGAAGAACACAATATTTTAAACGCTACATATTTTGCTATGAACAGGGCAATAGACGGTTTAAAGGAAGTTGATTTTGCGCTTATTGACGGCAATCGCATACCCGAAGGTATTAAGGTACAATGTGCAACGATTGTAAAGGGAGATGCAAAATCAATGTCCATTGCGGCGGCGTCTGTTCTTGCTAAGGTAACGCGTGACCGTTTGCTTTTGGAGTATGATAAAAAATATCCGCTCTACGAGTTTGCAAAGCACAAGGGCTATGGCACAAAACTTCATATCGATTTAATTAAGCAGTACGGTCCGAGTGAGATTCACCGTTTGTCTTTTTTAAAGAATATTTTGGGTGAAAAGAAATGAACATCGGGAAAACAGGTGCCGAAGGTGAGAAAAGGGTTGCGAATTTTTTGCGAAAGAAAGGTTTTGCAATTATAAACCGCAATTTTCGGTCAAAATACGGCGAAATTGATATTATTGCCGAAAATAGCGAGTATATTTTGTTTGTCGAAGTAAAAACCCGAAAAGAAAACAGTTTGGTTTCGGGTGTGGAAGCGGTAGACGCTTTTAAGCAAAGACGGATAATCCTTACGGCAAATGATTATATAGCAAAAACTTTGAACGAAAAGCAACCGCGTTTTGATATTGCCGAAGTGACCGTTTTTGAAAAAACTGATGGCAGTTTGGGTTACAAACTCACTTATATAGAAAATGCGTGGTAAAATGTTTGACAAAAGTGTGTTTTAGGGCTAAAATAGAGTAGATATCCCCGAAAGGAAAGATTTTATGAATTATATAAGCACAAGAGATAAATCTGTAGAAGTGACTGCTGCACAGGCAATTTCACAAGGTATATCGGCCGAAGGCGGACTTTTCGTGCCCGATGCTTTCCCTGTTCTTACAGAAAGAGATTTTGCTGAAATTTCAAAACTTGATTATATTGGCAGAGCGAAATATATACTTAAAAATTTTCTTAATGATTTTTCAGAAGAGGAAGTAGATTATTGTGTTAAGGGCGCGTACACAGGCAGTTTTGATAATGAACAGCCTGCACCGATTTCGCTTGTGGGAAAGAATGCAAATGTTCTCGAATTGTGGCACGGTCCTACCTGCGCGTTCAAGGATTTAGCACTTCAGCTTTTGCCGTATTTGCTTACAACCTCGGCTAAAAAGGTATCGAACGGCAAGAAAATTGTAATTCTTGTTGCAACTTCGGGTGACACAGGCAAAGCCGCTTTGGAAGGTTTTTGCGATGTAGAAGATACCGAAATTATGGTATTTTACCCAAGCGACGGCGTAAGCCCGATGCAAAAACTTCAGATGGATTCTCAAAAGGGTGAGAATGTTCACGTTTGCGCTATTAAGGGCAACTTTGACGATGCCCAGACAGGCGTTAAAAAGATTTTCACCGATAATTCGGTTAAGGCAAAACTTGAAGAAAATAATATGCAGTTCTCTTCAGCGAACTCAATTAACTGGGGAAGATTGGCTCCGCAGATTGTTTATTATGTTTCGGCTTACTGCGATATGTTGGCTCGCGGCGAAGATTTAAAGGCTGGCTTTAATATTGTTGTTCCCACAGGTAACTTTGGTAACATTTTGGCGGCGTACTATGCTAAAAAAATGGGCGTGCCCGTAAATAAACTTATCTGTGCTTCAAATGCTAATAATGTGCTTACCGATTTTATAAACACAGGCAAATACGACCGCAACCGCAGTTTCTTTACCACAATTTCGCCGTCTATGGATATTCTTATATCTTCTAACCTCGAAAGAATGCTGTTTGAACTTTCAGGCAACGATGATAAGGCAGTAGCTAAAATGCAAAATGATTTGTCCGAGAGCGGAACATTTACCGTAAGCGAAGATATTAAAGAAAAAATGGGTGAACTTTTCTTTGGCGGTTGCTGTGACGATAACGCAACGGTTGAAACCATTAAGGAATTGTTCAATGAATACGGCTATCTTTGTGATACTCATACTGCAGTTGCTATGAATGTTTATAAGCAGTATGTAAAGGCGACAGGTGACGACAGAGCTACAGTTATTGCTTCTACCGCTTCGCCCTATAAGTTTGCAAACAGCGTTTTATCGGCTGTGAGCGACAAAAAGGCAGAAAGTGAGTTTGAGACTGTTCGTCTTTTGGCAGAAGAAACAAAAACACAAATTCCCGAACCGATAAAAGCGCTTGAAAATGCTGAAGTTCGTTTTAAAGAAATTTGTGAAAAGACAGATATGTTATCTGCGGTTTATAAGGCATTAGGAATATAAATTGTACGCACTAAAAGGCACCCTTTAGGTAAGGGAGGCAATACGGGAGTCTTATAAAAGGAAAATTTTTCCAAATTAAAAAGCCACTTTAAAAGTGGCTTTTTAGGATTTTATCTTGCTTTAAAAGTATCGCAGCAGGTGTCACGAACGGTTGTGGCACTGCTGTTGCCAACCTGAATTTTACCTGCAGAACAGGTGTCGTTTTCAGCGTGGTGAACACAGTTTTTAACGTTGCAAGAAATACAATAATTGGTTTCACATTTGTTTTCCATTATATAATCATCCTTTCCGACCTTTAGGTCAAATTTAGTTTGCGCAAATTTTAAAAAAATATGTGAGGGGAGAAAAAATGAGTATTTTTGCCATTTCTGATTTGCATTTATCATTCGGCACAGATAAACCGATGGATATTTTTCGCGGTTGGGATAATCATACCGACCGTATCTTTGCTAATTGGAACCGACTTGTGAAACCCGCGGATACTGTTATTCTCCCGGGTGATTTGTCATGGGCGCTAAAGCTTGAAGACACAAAAGCCGATTTTGAATTTTTAAAAAAATTAAACGGCAGAAAAATTATTTTAAAGGGCAATCACGATTTGTGGTGGTCTACGGTTAAGAAACTTAATGAATTTTTCGCACGAAATGAAATAGACAATGTTGACATTTTGTTTAATAATTCTATTATTACTGAAGGATACGCTATTGCGGGCACGCGCGGTTGGTTTTATGACGCAGCGGCGGACGATAAGATTATAGCGCGTGAAGTAGGAAGACTTGAAAAGTCTTTACAGGAAGCCGAGAAAACAGGACTTCCCGTATTGCTTTTTTTACATTATCCGCCTGTATATGCAAATCAAGTCTGCCGTGAGATTTTTGACGTCATAAAATCGCACGATATAAAGACCGTTTATCACGGGCATATTCACGGCAGCGGCTTCAATAATGCCGTTAAAGAGTTCGAGGGTGTTGAATTCAGGTTAATTTCCTGTGATTGTATCGATTTTACGCCCCTTTTTATAACGTAAGTGACAAAAATTAAAAATTTTAAAAAAACAGTAGAAAAATATATTTTAATATGTTATAATACTTTGAAATGATAAAAAAGGCATTTTATGCGGAGGTATAAAAATGAGTTTAAAAGAAACAAAAAAACTTGGCGCTAACAGATACGAGCTTGAAATCGTTATCGACGCGCAAAAATTCGGTGAGGCTATTAAGGAAGCTTATAACCAACAAAAAGATAAAATCAACATTCCGGGTTTCAGAAAGGGTAAAGCCCCTTACGCTATGGTTATGAAGATGTACGGCGAAGAAGCTTTCTTCGAAGAAGCTCTTAACATTCTCTATCCCGATGCTGTAGAAGAAGCTATCAAAGAATCAGGTCTTAAGGTAATCAACGATAAGATGGACTTTGATATGGTTTCTATCTCGAAAGAAGAAGGCGTAGATTTCAAGGTTGCAGTTACCACCTACCCCGAAATTGAAATCGGCGAATACAAGGGCTTAAAGGCTGAAAAGGTTATCGCTAAAGTAGAAGACAGCGAAATCGAAGCACAGGTTAAGGCTATGGCAGAACGCAATTCTCGTATGGTTTCTGTTGAAGACCGAGCAGCTGCTATGGGCGACAGCGTTGTTATCGACTTTGAAGGCTTTAAAGACGGCGTTGCTTTTGACGGCGGCAAGGCAGAAGGTCACACTCTTGAACTCGGCTCGGGCGCGTTTATCCCGGGTTTTGAAGAACAAATCGTTGGTAAGAACATTGGCGACGAATTCGATATCGATGTAACCTTCCCTGAAGAATACGGCGCAGAAGAGCTGGCAGGTAAGGCTGTTGTATTCAAGATTAAGCTTCACGAAATTAAGTTCCGCGAATTGCCCGAAATTGACGACGAATTTGCAAAGGACGTAAGCGAATTTGACACACTTGACGCTTTAAAGGCAGACCTTAAGGAAAAGGCTCTTGCTCAAAAGACCAAGATTGCTGAAGAAGACGCTGAAAACGAATTGGTACAGCAGATTGTTGACAGCATCAAGGGTGAAATCCCCGAAGCAATGTTCGAAAGCCGCTTAAACCAGAGCGTTGAAGAATTTGGTTATCGCTTGCAGATGCAGGGATTAGACCTTCAGACCTACCTTAAATATTCAAATACTTCTATGGAAGACTTCAAGGCTACCTTCCGTCCTCAAGCAGAAGGTCAGGTTAAGTTCCGTTTGGCTCTTGAAAAGATTGTTGAGCTCGAAAAGATTGAAGCTACCGAAGAAGAACTTAATGCTAAGTTCGAAGAAATGGCTAAGCAGTACAATATGGAAGTTGATGCTGTGAAGTCGGCTATTCCTGCAGAAGAATTGGCTAAGGATGTTGCAGTTGGCAAGGCTATTGACCTTGTTAAAGAAAACGCAGTTATCACCGAAGTAGAAGCCAAGACTGAAAAGAAGGCTCCCGCTAAGAAAACTGCCGCTAAGAAGACAACTTCTACTGCAAAGAAGACCACAACAAAGAAAACTACTGCTAAAAAAGCAGAAGCAAAGACAGAAGAATAATTGATTAGAAATTTTTAAATTAGTTAATAATACGGTATAGGGGTGCCGGCACTAACGGTGCCGACACCTTTTGCATTTCTTAAAAGGAGATTTTACTATGAGTTTGGTACCTTATGTTTTAGAACAAACAAGCCGCGGAGAGCGTTCTTACGATATTTTC
>CAYQFW010000058.1:0-6948 GCA_964416955.1 uncultured Ruminococcus sp. | reverse complement strand
GCGAAACTGAAAAGGCAAAAGAATTTATAAACCAAAACCTTGTCATAGAAGACATCCGCGAGGGAGAATACGCGGTTTCTAACGTTTGGGTAATGCTTTATAAACGCGAGTTGGCAAGGACACTCGGAAAAGATATTTCCCAAATTTCCGATACACAGGTTTTGGAAAAATATCCTTTACCGTTTGAAATTGACTTCAGAATGCATTAAAATAATACTGTGAGGTGTTTTTATGCTCAGTAAGAATTATATTATTTCCGTGGCACAAAAGGCAGATTTTCCACCGCCATTTATAAAACAGTTGGAGGCTTATCTTGATTTTGCGGCAAAAAACGAAGAAGTGCGAAATAATTTAGAAAATTATTATCACCTGCTTTTTGAAAGTGGAGAAGACTTTTTCCCTATTGTTAAGGTGCGGGATATACCGATTTGCAAATTAAGTTGCCAAAAGTTCCCCGGGGTTTTCGAAACAGTAATTTTCCTTGCCGCCGCAAAGCATTTTGAAAAGTTTATATCAGAAAACGAACTTCAAAACTGCAAATATGATTTGATAGATACCTACTACAAAAATCTTCGCCGTTTTGGTGAAATGAATTTTGTAAGAGACAACACCCACGCGCTTATCCGCCACGGCTATTTTCTTTACGGCTACGCAAAGCCCTTTATTCTGCATATAGGCAGGCTTTCTTACGAGCTGCGTGAATACGACGCTTCGGTTTATAATATTTTTGAAAACTCGGACGGTAGCAAAAGAGTTTTTATTAAAAACGGTGACGCTGTTCCCGACGGTTTTAAAAAAGTAATCGACCACGGCGAACCGTATGTTACAATACATATTCCAGGTAACGACAAACTAACACGCGAAGCGATTATAGATTCTTTAGAAGAAGCAACCCCAATTTTAAAAAAGGTGTTCGGTAAGTATAACCCGAAGCATTTTTTGTGTACTTCCTGGCTCATAAGCCCGCAAATTACACCCTTTTTAAAAGAAACTTCCAATATCCGCACATTTCAGTCATTTTTCGATACCGCTCTCGGAAACGAAGCCGAAAATGCCTTGTACGAGCACATTTTCAAATGTCCCGTTTGCCCTGTGAACGAGCTGACAGCAACAAACAGTTTTCAGAAAAACATTCTCTCACTTTATGAAGGCGGAGAAAAGCTCTGCAATGGTATAGGAATACTTAAAAAGGAGTTTTGCAAGCTATGATAAGAACACCCAACAAAACTGCAACATTTTTCCCCACCGACGAATTATTTACAAATCCGCACAAAGGGTTTACCACCTTTCAGCGTTGCCGCGGTGATATTTTAAACGAAAACTGGACCAAGGAAACGGGTTGGAAGATGGAACACATACCCAACCAGGACACAATTAAAGGCGGAAAAATCGGCGACGGCTACCCCGATACTTCTATCGCCTATTACCGCATACCTTGGCGAAAAATTGAAAAAGAAAAAGGTAAATACGATTTTTCATTTTTAGATATGATTTTAGAGCGCGCCGACAAAGCAGGACAAAAGGTAATGCTCCGTTTTCCGCCCCACGCCGCAAGAGCGGGTGAACTCGAAATGCCCGAATGGATTATAGAAGAACTCGGGCTTCCCGAAAGGCAAGGCAGAGATAAGCGCAGTCCCGACCACCCTCTATTTTTTGAAACCTACAGCAACTTTATAAGAGCAGTGGGTGAGCATATCGACGATGACAAACGTGTGAGCGCGGTTGATATGTCGCTTATAAGCGCTTGGGGTGAAGGCGACCAGATACACTCGGTCAAAGAATCCGACTGGAAGATGCTTGTAGATGCATATATGCAGTCCTTCAAAAAGACACCTATTTCGGCACAGTTTAATCATATTCCGTCGATTGAATATGCCAACTCCTACCGCCCTGTAGGTCTTCGTCTTGACTGTCTCGGCGATATGGAAATAATTCACATGGCAGACCTTTATCCGCGAATTTTCGCCCGAAAAGGCGACCTTTGGAAAAAAGCACCTATTGCAATTGAAGTTGGTTGGATAATGAGATACTGGCTCGAAAAAGGCTGGGATATCGACTTTATAATTGAGCAGTCACTTTTGTGGCACATTTCAACCTTTAACGAAAAATCTGCCCGCATACCGAAAAGCCTTATGCCCAAAGTTGAAAACTGGATAAAACGAATGGGCTACCGCTTTGCGCTTCGCATCATCGACTACCCCGAAACCGCTCTCGCAGGCGATACCTTGCAGTTTTCAATTTGTATGCAAAACTTAGGCGTTGCGCCTATTTATCATAAATACCCCTTTGTAATTCGATTAAAAGATGAAAACGGCGAAATTTTGGATTTCGAAACAGATGTAGATATCACAAGATGGATGCCGGGTGATTTTTTGATTGAGCCAAAAATCAAACTTCCCGAAAACATTAAAAAAGGCACTTACGAGTTACAGCTCGGCATCACTGACGGTGAAACCGTTGTTCGTATGGCTAACCCAACAAAACACGACAACGGCTTTGATATTGTAGGAGAAATCACTATAGAATAAGCAATACCGCTCTGCTTTATGCAGGGCGGTATTTTTATTTCTTTTGTTTTATATTAAGATTTTCCTTATTTTGCGAACGGTACTGTTTAGGGGTAACTCCTTTATGTTCTTTAAACTTTTTATAAAAATAACTAAGATTCGAAAACCCAACTTCTTCCATAATACTTTCTATCGATAAGTTACTTTTCAGAAGCAGATAGCAAGCCTTTTCTATTCGCTTTTTATTTATGTAATCTATCGGTGTGCAGTTAAGAAAAGAGTTAAAATTTTTATAAAGAACACTTTTTGAAATATTCGCCGCTTTGCAGATATCACCAACCGTTATTTCCTTAATATAATTTTCATCAATATATTTTGTAGCAAGTTCTACATTTATATTATAACGCGGTTTTATCATATCGTTGTAGAGTATATACTCGGTAAGCATCACCGCAATACTTATAACACTCTCTATCTTTTCCTTATCAGCATAAGGGATGCTATTATAACTTTCTTCAAGTACGCTATAGTCTAAATCAAGCCCCTTTATATACTTTAAAATGCTCTTAAAAGAATCGTCATTCTTTATCTGACCCAAAACTATATAGGCAATTACCGAATTATTATATTTAATAGGTATACACATATCGGTAAGTCCCGCGTGGCAAATGTGGGTTTGAGGCGTTTTAAGTTGCGCACATTTCTCAAGCAACATTCTATCCGAACGGTGACAACGCTCTCGGCCTTTAGGGTCCGTTTGAATAAACGCGCAAAAGCGCTGACGGTTGGCATAGTTACAACCCAAAATATTAAAATCTACATCATAAAGCGCAATATTATTGCCCGTTACGATAGAAAAATCTTTCATAACTTTGTTAAGAAGTTCTATACTGTAGTTATAATTCAAAATCGCCACCGCCTTTTAATATATTTTAAAATAATTGCTTTAAAATGTCAACAAAAACGGAAAATAACACAAAAACTTCAAACTTTAGGGCATTGTTTTTTTGAATATAAAAAGGTATTATATCGAAAAGGAGAGAATATTATGCAAACTGTTTTACTTGTTATATTATGTATAATCGGCGTTTGCTCGCAAAGTGTTTTCAAAAAAGCCTTTGCTTTGCGACTAAACGCACCATTTGTATTTTCGGTAATTTCAGTTTCTTCAACCGCACTTGCATTTTTGCTCGGCGCAGGTAAAAACTTTATATTTTGCTGGGATTACGTACCCTATTCAATAGGCTTCGGCATAGCCTATGCCGTAAGTTTTCTCGCCTTTATGTACGCCATTAAAGAAGGCTCGTTGGCGCTCACTTCCCTTTCTCTTTCCTACTCTTTGGTTATTCCAACCCTTTACGGAATAATATTTTTAGGTGAAAAACCAACCCTTATCCTTGTAATTGGCATTATCCTTTTACTTATATCCCTTTATTTAATCAATTACGAAAAGGGTGAAAAGAAAATTACGCTCAAATGGGCAATATACACGCTTCTTACCGCCCTCGGCAACGGTATCTGCTCTATTATGATTAAGATAGAACAGATAAATCTCAATTTTCAGTACCGCAACGAATTTATGGTAACAGGGCTTATTATAGTAATTGTTGTAAGCACCGTTTTCGCACTCGTCAAAGACCGCGCCAACTTCAAAGTTTGCTTAAAGCCTGTTGCTTTGCTGCCCGTAGCCTGCGGTCTTGCAAACGCGCTTGGTAACTTTTGTTCGCTTAGGCTTACTCACCTGCCGTCGTCCTTTGTATCCCCCGTATGCTCGGCAGGCGGAATTTTAGGCACCGCGGCGATATCACTCTTTATATATAAGGAACGGTTTAACATAAAGCAAATAACAGGTATTGCCTTGGGTACGCTTTCTATAATTTGCTTGAGTTTGCACTAATATATCCAAAATATTTTGTATTTGTAGGGGAGGGGCTCTATCCCCTCCCGATATTTTTTATGTAATTATACGGGAGGGCACAGAGACCCTCCCTTACTTTTTGTTTTATTATGTCTTCAAAAGCGGAAAATAGCGCAACTTTTCGCACTTTAGAATATTGCAAAAAAACGCTATTAGGAGTATTTTATTTTCAAAGGGAATGTTATAGTTTCAGTTATACTGATATAAAGACAATTTGTTTAAAGTAATATAATAAAATGAAAGCGGAGATTTTAATATGTCTAAAAACTTGCCACGGCTTACCTTTACAGGTCAAGCAGGATTTATACTCCAAACAAAAAACGGATACAGAATAGGTATAGATTTGTATTTATCTGACTGTTGCAACAGATATTTCGGACTAAAAAGATTGCTTCCGTATATCTATAACCCGTCACAGCTCGATTTAGATTTGCTGATAGCCACCCACGCTCATTACGACCATTTTGACCCTGATAGCATTCCGCTTATTATGAGCGATAACAATACCGAGCTTTTATGCGCCTATGATTGCAAAGAAGAAGCCGAAAAGCTGAATCTCGACAGCAGTCATATCACATATCTGAAAGAAGAGGAAATTTTTGAAAATGCCGACGTAAAAATAAAAGCTATGCCTTGCGACCACGGTGATGAAGCTCCCGAGGCTATCGGTCTTTTAATCGAGGCTGACGGCAAACGAATATACATAGCAGGTGACACTTGCTTCAGAGAAGATACTCTCAAAAGAGATGATGTCAAAAACGCAGATGTATTTATAATGCCCATAAACGGCGCTTTCGGTAATCTTAACGAAACAGAAGGCGCAAAGGCGGCTGGAATTGTAAATGCCAAACTCACCATTCCTTGTCATTTCTGGAATTTTGCCGAGCATTTCGGCAACCCTTATCTGTTTATGCAACAAATGGATGAAAACAACCCGCATTTAAAATACACTCTTATGCGACCCGGAGAAACCATAGAATTATGATAAGAAAGACTTTTTACAAAGACAGAGTGGCAATAGAAGTCAGCTGTGATGAATTTTGCGCCTTGTTTTTACCACAAGACGGTGCGAAACTTGCTTCATTTAAAGCCAAAACAGGCGATGAGTTCTTAGCGCAGGCTGTGGGTGAAAAATACCGACGCTTAGACCTTGATGGAAACTATGAAAACAGCGAATGCAGTGCTTTTGATGATATGTTTCCTTGCATAGACCCTTGTATTATAAACGGTATGGAATACCTTGACCACGGAGAAGTTTGCCGCCGCGAACACAATACCGAAATAAACGGCGATAAGGTCACTTTCTCATGCAACCTTCCAAACCTTAACATATTTTATAAAAAGACTGCTTATATCGAAAATAACACTCTGTGCATCAAGTACACAATTAAAAACAATAATTCCTTTGATTTCCCGTATGTATGGGCAGGTCACATTATGTTCAAAGGGGAAAAAGGAGCCTATGCGGTAAGCAATTTTCCTTTAGACACCCCCAAAACCTTTTTATCAGGGAACCCTGACAAAGATGCGCCGCACATATTACCTGATGAAGGTAACAAGCATTATAAATATTATTATAATAAAGCAAAATCACCCCTGAAATGCGGTATGGTATATCCCGAAAGCTGTGCAGAGGTAACGGTAGAATTTGATAACGATACTGTGAAATATTTGGGATTTTGGGTAAATCCCGGCGATCTTAACGGTATGTATAATCTTGCGGTAGAGCCTTGCACAGCGCTCTTCGACAACCCTGTAAATGCCGAAAAAGCAAATGCAGCTTCATATATAAAAACGCAACAAAAGGTGGAATTCACTTTAAAAATGTCTTATAAAAAGGAATTTTGCCATAAAATAAAAAAATAATTTAACAACACTACAAGGAGGACAAAAAATGAAAATCACAGATGTACGCACAATGATCCTAAGACAAAACAAAATTGAAATGATCGGTGACGGCAGTCAGGATACTGTCGTTGTTGTAGTCGAAACAGATGCAGGTATCTGCGGTGTAGGTGAGGTAGATTCCGCACCTTACGTTGTAAAAACTATTATTGACACCCCCGCCTCTCACATGGCTTGTATGGGACTTAGGGAAATCCTTATCGGAGAAGACCCGCTTGATGTAGAGCGCCTTTGGAGAAAAATGTATGATAAGAGCATTTACTACGGTCGCCGCAGCGCAGTTATTCACGCTATGAGCGGTATTGATATTGCTCTTTGGGATATTATCGGCAAATACTATAATGTTCCTACTGCAAAAGCTTTAGGCGGAGCTTACCGCGATAAAATTCAAGCTTACTGCAGTGTTTTGATGCCCGAAACCGAAGAGGAAGTTTTCCGCCTTGTAGAACAGCATCAAGGAAAAGGCTATAAAGGCTTTAAATTCGGCTGGGGCGGTTTAGGTCAAAGCTTTGAAAAGGATATCCGCCTTGTTAAAGCGGCTCGTAAAGCTATCGGTGACGATGCCCATCTTATGATAGATATTGCTATGCGTTGGACCGACGTAAAAGGCGCTATAAA
>CAYQFW010000057.1:0-7005 GCA_964416955.1 uncultured Ruminococcus sp. | reverse complement strand
TTAAATTATTATTTAGATAAAAATGAATTAGATGCTAAAACAAAAGCACAATTAATATCTAAAAACTACGTTTATGGATATGTAGAAAACTTACCATATGAATCAAACGTAAATGGTAAAGTAGCTGGCATTGCTGGAGAATATATTGATAGGGTATCACGTTTAGCTAACATTAATTTTAAATATAAGAAATATTCTAGCAAAAAAGCACTACAAAAAGCTATTGATAATAAAGAAGTAGATGTTTATTTACCAGTAGTAAATAAGATGTATAGTTTCTTACCAGGATTTGATCTTATAAAAAACGAACTTCCTGAGGATTCTGAATATGATTTGTGCGTTGCATTAGATAGTAGTGATTTAGAACGTTTAGGTGAAGGTAGAAAATGGTTTGAAAAGATTACTGATACGATAGTAATCGACCATCATATTACAAATCAAAACTTTGGTGATGCAAACTATGTTAATGCAGTTGCATCATCAACTTGCCAAAATATAATCGTTGTACTTGCTGCCATGGAAGTGGCTATAAATAAAGATATGGCTAAATGTATTTACACAGGAATGCTTACAGATACAGGTGGATTCAGACATAATATTCAACCAGAAACTTTTGAATTTGCAAGCATGTTAATGGAAACAGGCGTTAATGTTGCTGAAATATATAGAAATGTATTTGACTTAACAACAGAAGCAAGAACAAGATTGTTAGGTAGAGCATTATCAAGACTTGAAATGTTGGAAGATGGTAAAGTAGCATTTTTATATGTAACAGAAGCTGATTGGACTGAATTTGGAAACCAAGATGGTGACCACGAAAATATAGTAAACTATGGACGTAATATCGAAGGTGTAGAAGTATCAATAATGCTTCGTGAAGAAGAAAGTACATTTAAAGTAAGTTTACGTTCAAACGAATACATAGATGTATCAATCATAGCGTCAAAATATGCTGGTGGTGGACACTTGAGAGCAGCAGGCTTCTCAGTGCCAGGACCAATCGAAACAGCAAAAGAAACGGTACTTGCAGAAATAAGAAAGCAGCTAAAATAAACAGCTGCTTTTTTGTCCCCTTGGGGACGTCCGTTAAATGGGACATTTTTTTGCAAGTGTCAACTGTATGATAAATATGTCCCATTTGAGGGACGTCCCTCGTGGGACAGGGTGAGGAGGAGAGCAAGATGCAAAGTGGAGTTTTGATTATTGATAAACCTGAAGGTATTACTTCGCATGATGTTGTTGCGAAGGTTAGAAAAGCTTTACATACTAAAAAAGTCGGACATACTGGTACGCTAGATCCACTTGCAACGGGTGTGCTTGTGGTCTGCGTGGAGAAAGCTACGAAGCTTGTTCAATATTTGACTTGTGAAAATAAAACTTATGAAGTTCAAATGAAGCTTGGTATTAAAACAGATACGGGTGATATTACTGGTAATATTATTGAAACAGATGATGATATCGTAGCTAAATTAAATTCATTAAACTTAGAAAATGTACAAGCTACTTTACAAACTTTTATAGGTGCTCAAAAACAAGTGCCACCAATGTATTCAGCGATTAAAGTTAATGGAAAAAAGTTATATGAGTATGCGCGTGAAGGTGTTGAAATTGAAAGAGAAGAGCGAGACATCGAAATTCATTCGATAGAAAATGTATCTTTTGAAAATGATATTTTGAAATATACAGTGTCATGTTCAAAAGGCACATATGTTAGAAGTTTGTGTGAAGATATAGCTGAAAAACTAGGTACATGTGGAACGATGACAGCACTTAGAAGAACATTAACGGGCGAATTTGAAATAAAAGATTCAATTCGAATAGAAGAAATATCAGAAGAAAAAATAATATCGATGGAAAAACTTTTCGACAAAAAAATCGACGTATCAAACAACATGAAAAAGCTTATAAATGGCGAAGAAATCAAAGTCGATTTAGAAGATGGTTTGTATAACTTGTATTCAGACGAATACGTTGGAATAGGCAAGGTTACAAGCAAAAAACTTAAGAGAGAAATAATTTTGTAGAAAAAGCTCAACCGAAAAATTTGCACAGCAAAATCAAGTGTGACAAAATAGAATTAGGTTAAAATAAAGGAGTGAACGTATGATACAGAAAAACGAAGAGTTTGAAGTTGAAATATTAGACATGGGCTTTGAAGGTGAGGGCATTGCCAAAATAGACGGGTACACAGTATTTATCAAAGGAGCCTTAATTGGAGAGAAAGTTAAAATAAAAATTCTAAAGGCAAACAAAGATTATGGCTTTGCAAAACTTTTAGAAGTGATTGAGCCAAGTGAAATAAGAGAAGAGTCAAGATGCGAAGTGTTTTCAAGATGTGGTGGGTGCAATCTTCAACACATGGATTATAACGCACAAATGCAATTAAAAACAAACTTGGTAAAAAATACATTGAAAAAATCGTTAGGATACGAACCATTAGTAGAACATACAATAGGAATGGTATGGCCATACAATTATAGAAATAAAGCACAATATCCGGTAGTAGACGGGAAAATAGGATTTTATGCTGGGCGTACACATGCACTTATAGAAAATGAAAAATGCTGCATTCAAAATGAATTAACAGACCGACTAGCCAAAGATGCATTCAGGATAACACAAAAATATAATGTAACAACATATAACGAAAAAACAGGCGAAGGCTTACTTCGTCATGTAGTAACTAGAATCGGTGTAAACACTGGTGAAGTAATGCTTACACTAGTTACAAATGGAGACAAAATCCCACATTCAGAAGAAATAATAAGCGAAATCACAGAAAAATATCCAGAACTAAAATCAATAATTCAAAACATCAATAAAGAAAATGGAAACGTGATATTAGGAAAAGAATGCAAAACATTATTTGGACAAGATTACATCGAAGACGAATTAGAAGGATATAAATTCAAAATATCTCCGTTATCGTTCTATCAAGTGAATCCACAACAAACAGCGGTGCTATACAATACGGCGAAAGAATTTGCAGAATTAACAGGTGAAGAAAATGTATTTGATTTATATTGCGGAATAGGTACGATATCAATATTTGTAGCAGACCAAGCAAAGAATGTGTTTGGTGTAGAAATAGTGCCACAAGCAATCGAAAATGCGAAAGAAAACGCAAAACTAAACGGTGTAGAAAATGTAGAATTTATATGTGGAAGTGCAGAAGAAATAATCCCAGCCAAATATCAAGAAGGAAAAACAGCTGACGTGGTATTTGTAGACCCACCAAGAAAAGGCTGTGATATGAAACTATTAGAAACACTTAAAGAAATGAAATCAAAGAAGATCGTTTATATAAGTTGTAATCCAGCGACATTAGCGAGAGATTTGAAATACTTAACTGATAATGGATATGATATAAAGAAAGTGCAACCGGTGGATATGTTTCCACAGACGTGTCACGTGGAGAGCGTAGTGTTACTGTCATATCTTTATTAATATATTATTAAAATAAAAAGCAAGATACAAATATGTGTCTTGCTTTTTATAAATTTATATGTTCTTCATTACATTCACGTTTTATATTTAAACTTTAAGTAAGTTAAAAGAGGTATTACTAATATGAATTGTTTTGAATAAAAAATTTATTTTTGCAATTGTTGGATCTATAATTTATTTTCATTGTTTGTAATAGTTTTGTTTTGGTATTAATAAAACCATTTGGTATGATAGCTGCTTTTTTATTACAAAAAAGACGAGTAATTTTATTAAAAGGTAGAGTGGCAGTAGAATTATTTGTGTCTAAGGATTTAAGTGTGATAACTTGTTCTGTTTTATTTATAATAATTTCTATTATAGTGTCATTTTTAAAATTAGGTAAAACACTTATTAATAATAAATATTTAATTGAATTTTTTTGACTTACCAAACATAAAAATTTCTTCTTTTTGTTTGTTTTATAGGTCATGTTGAAAAAGCCAAATAGTATCAAGTCTTAAAATATTTCTTGATAGGTTGAATTTATGGTTAGTGTAGGTGTTTCGTCTAAAATACGAGGCTATTAATATAAAAGCGAAAAAGTATTTATTTGTTATATATTTTATGATATATTCAAAATGTGTAAGGGGAAAAAGCGTAGGAGGAATAAGGTATGCAACATTTAAATTTGCCATCAAGAGTACTTATGTTTTCAATATGTTCTTCTATAGAATTTGACATAAAAAAACATATTTTAGAGAGTACATCAAAAATAGAGTTCGATGAAGAAATGGTAAAAAAAGCAAAAGATAGAATAAACAAAAAAATACAAGTAGAATATGAAATGGGACAAGAAGAAATCTTGAATTCATTAGATTTGTCAGATTATGTTAAAATTTTATCAAAGAATCCGTATGAATACAGATTGAATAATGAAAATACAAAAAAATAAATGAATATTTTGAAAAAATTATTCCGATAAGAAATAGGGTAATGCACACTAAACCACTAGAACTAGGTGATAAAGCGATATTGCAAGAAGTTTTAGAAACTATTGATAAAGAGATAAATTTTATTGGTTGGAGTGAAGTTGAAAGTACACGCGAATTACTAAAAACATCACCTGAAAAATTAATAGATAAGTGGAAACCAATGAAGTATCATGATAATTTTTATCATAATTTACCAGAACCTGAGTTTGATGATACTGGATATATTGGAAGAAAAAAAGAGATAACAGAAATAACTAATTTGATTATTCAAGAAAAATATCCAGTTATTTCTATAATAGGAAATGGTGGAATTGGAAAAACAGCTATAACAGTGAAAATTCTATATGATCTAATAGAAAATCCTAAAAATCCGTATGAAGCTATTATTTGGGTTTCATTAAAAGCAAAAACACTTGCAAATGGTGAATTTGTAGAAATTCAAGATGCAATATTAAATACAAAAGATATGCTGAGAGAAACACAAAAGGAAGTTATAATCGACTCGAATATTAATCCAAAAGAAAACATTATTAATTTTATGAAAAATTTTAAGACGTTGTTAGTTATAGATAATTTAGAAACTATTAATGATAATAGTATAAATGAATTTATTAAAAGCGTACCAAAAGAATCTAACATATTGATAACATCGAGGACAGGATTAGGAGAGTTAGAATATAGGTACAATTTGTCTGGAATGAATCAAAGTGATGGAATAAAATATTTTAGAGAATTATCTAAATATTATGGGTTAGAATTATATAAACGAGATGATAAAACTATTGAAAAATTAGTTGAGGAAGTATTATATTCAAATCCATTATCAATAAAGTGGTATATTAATGGTGTATACAATGGAATTAGAGAAGAAATATTACAAAATAATAAAACAAAATTAATTGAATTTTGTATGTCTAATGTGTATGAGAAACTTAACATTGAAGCTAAAGAAATTTTAAAATTATTTCAGATAGAAGATTTTGAAATGTCTTATGGAGAAATAGAATTTTACATTGAAAAAGATGAATTGAAAATGAAAAAAGCTATTAATGAGTTGCTGGCTACTAATATGATGCATTTAAAGAATACGGAATATCAAATAGATGTTATGGCTAAGGATTATTTACAATTGCATGAAATGCCTGAAAAAGAATTTATAGAAAAAATATCTAGTAAGAAAAAACAATTAAATGATATGTTACAAGATATAAAAGTAAAAAAGGAAAATAGTATTCTAGATTCTAATTCTATATTGTATGATTATGAAAATAAAAATAACAAAATTGCGGCTATATATTTATACAAAGCTTTGGAATTAGGAAGGGAATGCAAACTACAGGAAGCTTTGGGGATGACTGAAAGAGCAAGTAACATTGCTCCTAATTATTTTGAATGTTATAAAGTAAAAGGTTTTTTGAATGCAAATGCCAAGAATTTAGCAGAAGCTATAAAAAATTATCAGATTGCTATAGATAAATGTGTAAATGATTTAGAGTATGCGACAGCATACTATGTATTTTCATTTTTTTATACAGTAATAATGCAAGATAACGAAAAAGCTTATGAATTAATATGCGAAGCTGAAAAATATTTGCCTGATAATCCAGAAATATTATTACAGAAAACAAGAGCGATGACAAGGTTGGGAAAATTTTGTGACGCGGAATTAGTTTTAAAAAGTATAAAAAATGAAAAAGATTTTTCAGATAAGGTAAAAAATATGCAAGCTTCTGTTACTGCAAACTTATATAGAAAATGGTCGGAAATGTTTGAACAAAGAGATTCGAATAAAAAGATAGAATGTTTGAGAAAAGGTATTGAAAGCATTGAAAATTTAGAAAAGATAGATAAAAAAACCTATGTCAATCTACTTGGTTTACTAAAAGAGCTTTCGATGATGTATTATGATAATGATGCAATGATTTTGTTAAAAAATACTTTTAAAAATAATTTTAATGGTTTAAAAACAATAAATCATAAAGATCTTTCTTTTATAAATAATGTTATAGAAGATCATCAATATGAGATTAATGAAAATACATATAAAGAACTAAAAAAATATTTAACTGATTATAAAAAACTGGCTAAAAAATTAAAATTTGAAAATATTGGAATGGTAGTATACTTACCTAAACCTTATGGATTTATAGCGAATGCTTATAATGAGAGTATTTATTTTAACATTAATAGATTAAAAATAAGTATAGATGTTGGTGATATTGTTAAGTTTAATTTGAAACATAGTAATAAAGGCGCGGTAGCTGTAAACATAAGAAAAATAAATAAAAATATAGATGATTTTGAAAATATTAGTTAGTTGAAAAATAAATGTGGAAATTTTTATAACAAGAATAGCTTGTTCTGTAAAATTTAATAGTAGGTTAAAATAATTGGACAGTATCGTTAATTAAAAATGATGCTGTTCTTTTTTTATAAAAAGTTTTTAGGTTAATTCTATTTGAATTAAAATTGTGACTTAAAGTCATTGCTCTTTTCTTACATCCATGATAGAATACAAACGTTCGTATATTTGTAAAATTAAATTTGTTCGATAATGCTAAAAAACTAAAGAAAGGAGAGATGATTA
>CAYQFW010000056.1:0-7061 GCA_964416955.1 uncultured Ruminococcus sp. | reverse complement strand
GAAATATCCGAAGCCGCGTCCGCCAGGCCACGAAGCATTGCTTTGTCACGAACGCTTTTGAAATCGTCGCCATCAGGTTGAGAAAGTAAAAGCACAATTTCATCTGCTTCCAAAACACCCAACTTGTTTGATTTTGTAACTTTAAGTTTGATACTGTTTGTAGGGTTGTCCGCAAGTTCACCGTTTTCAATCAAACAATTGAAAAATGCGCGCAAAGATGCAATTATCCGCGCCTTTGTGGCTTCGGATTTATTGAGCGAATTTATATATTCGTTAATTTCTTTAGCAGTAACCGAAGTAAAATCAGAAGAGCGATATTCAATAAACTGCTTAACATCGCGCAAATAGGCTTCAACAGTGCTTGCCGAAGACTTTTTATTGACACAAAGATAATTTTTAAAACGCTGCAGTATATCTGTCATATCGCATCCCCCTTTTTTATAAATCAAAATATTTTATCAATCCTAATGACACAAAAGCATCAACAAGCGAAGAAAAAAACGTCGCTACCGCAAATATCAAATATTTTATGCTATAATCTTTAAAATCCTGCGAAAGACTGAAC
The DNA here is from genome assembly GCA_964416955.1 of uncultured Ruminococcus sp. Taxonomy (GTDB): domain Bacteria; phylum Bacillota; class Clostridia; order Oscillospirales; family Acutalibacteraceae; genus UBA737. Next base: position 6,496 of record CAYQFW010000056.1, on the reverse strand, counting down.
GGTAATGTTTTATTAAGCGTCAAACTTGAAAGTTTAAGAGAAAATCTTATAGATTCCCGTGAAGCCACCAAAAGCAAAATTATAAAAATTATTACCGAAGGTATAAAAACAATTGCATTAAAAGCAATACCTTTAATTGAGTATGTAGAATAAAGATAAGCTGTTATTCCTCCGTAAAAATAGCCGCTGATTATCACTAAAGACGGAATTGTTACAACACCGAAAAGCGATGCTCCCAGCAAAAAAGCCAAGAACAAAACAGCCCAATTTTCCACTGCGGAAAAAATTAAAATTCTACCAAAGGACCTGTCGCTGCGATCCGAAATATATTCTGCTATATACTCCTTCGGGTAATCGCTCAAAAGTTTAAAATCATCAAAAACAAAAACCCCGAGAATAATACCTAAAATAAGACAGGCTGTCAGCACCAATAAAAAATAATTTTTTTGCAAAAATTCGCTTATACCAAACCTTCTTAAACTTAATACTCTTCCTTTTTGCATATTCTCACTCACCTTTGAGAAATAATATGCAATTAAAGGACAAGATATTACAATTCAACATTTGGTAGTATTTATAACACCTTGTGACTAAATGCAGTAATTTAGCGTTGTTATGTAAACCTTTCATTCAAGGCGCAAAAAAACAACATCCTTGTATTCAAGGTGCTGAAAGAAAATAAAAGCAACTATTTTTATGCGTAATATAAGTTTACTACAAAATAAGAATTATGTCAACTATAAAATTTCTTCTTGTAATTGTTGATTTACTATGGTATAATATCCATACTCGTTTTGAAAGGAAGTTAAAAATGGCTATAGGATTTAAAAAAAGTCTTTTTGGTTTTAACTGCAATGATGTTATAGATTATATCGAAAGATTACATAAAAAATTCAAAAATAAAACTGATGAATTATCAGCCAAAGCTGACAAATTAACAAGCGAGCTAAACCTTTCAAAAGAAAATTATGAAAAACTTTTGGAAGAAAAAAATTCAATCAGCGAAAAACTTGACGCTTTCACCAAAAAAGCTGAAGAAATTGAACGTTTATCCGAAAATATTGGAAAGCTTTATCTTGTATCGCAGACAAACGCGCAGGCAATTATGTCTAATGCACAGGAAAGCTCTTCCCTTGCAAACAGCGAAGTTGAAAAAAATCTTTCTGCTATTGATGAAGCACATATATCTCTTGAAGAATTAAGAAAGAGCATTGTAAAAACTTCCGATGATTTTATTAAAGAAGTTGACGTGCTGCTCTGTTCACTTAATGCTACCCGTGAACAAATCACTTACAATACCCAAAAAATCGAACAAGCGTCTGAAGAATTTGAAGCTGTATTCGAAAACATAGTAAACGAATAAATTAAACTCCCGAAAATTCGGGAGTTTTTAATTTGAAACTATTATATCGCTATTTATTTGATATTACGGTATAAGTTTAGATTTTTAACTTGAATCCAAACATTGTAACATTATATTCCTTTTGCTTTCACTACACCTGAGCAATAAAGCAATTACGCGTTTTTCATAACCATCTTTCAATACAACCGGGTACTGTGATGTTTCTATTTCTTGAAAAAACTTTTCAAATTCATATTCCTCGCCAACCGCTTTTTTCACTTCGCCCTTTAGTTCTTCCATCTCGTTTTCACCATATAAAAGTAGTTTAATATCAATATCAAAAATCGTTGCCAGTTTTTTTAACATTAAACTATCAACCTTGCCCTTGCGTTCAAATTGCGAATAGGTACTTGTTTTCATTCCCAACAAATTTCCAAGTTCTTCTTGAGTATAACCACATTTCACTCTATACCGCCGTATCCTTTTATTTACTTCCAAATCCATCAAATCACCTGAAATAAAAAAGTGCGTAACCGAAGCCACGCACCAAAAACGTGAAGCTTCAAAGTTATGCACCACACAAAACTTAACGGCATTTTTCAAGAAAAAGCGTAAAAGAAGCTCACATTTTTATAAATGTTAGCTTTAACTTGAAAAATTGCATTATTCAGTTTTGTGTGGTTGCTTTTAGTTTACCATTAAATTATATAAAAATCAAGATTTAATTAAATTATTAAAACCTTGAATCACTAAAGTGGTTCAAGGTTTTGTTATATTATATGTACTTTTGACTATCTTTTCGGTTAACACCGATAATAGCACCGATAAGTGAAGCCAGCATTAAAATCACAAGGCGCAGTAATATATGCATACTAACCGCCCCGCTGTTTACAAGCAAGGTTATAAGAGTTGCTACTATGAAAACCGTACCGCCAACTGCCAAACCTATTAAAATTCCGTTTTGACCCATTTTATTGCCAAGATATAACGACGCCGCAAAACTGCCAACTGCTAAACATACCGTTGCAAACAAGGGTGAATATTCATATCCGCCTTCTAAAAAATACATTGCTGACGCAAATAAAAAAATACAAGCCGCACTCGAAAACAGCCATATTAAAAAAGCCTTTAAAATTGATATATAGTCTATTTTTTTAACACTCATAAAAAATTCCCTCCCGAACACTAAATAATATTCGGAAGGGACAAAACATATTACTTATTTATTATTTTTTATCGGGAACATCGTCATGAACAGTCAAATTAGTCTGTAAAGCCCAACGCTCAAAGGTGAGCTTGCTGTGGTCGCTTACCGATTCGATAACCATTGAATCCTCTTTCAAAGAGATAACTCTACCGTGGATACCGCCGATAGTTACAACTTCGTCGCCAACCTGTAAGTTTTCACGCATTTTCTTTTCTTCTTTTTGCTTTTTCTTCTGAGGGCGAATCATAAAGAAATAAAGCGCTACGAAAATTAAAACGTAAACGACGATTAGGATAATTGGATTCATAGAACCGGTCTGTGTTTCAGTTTCTGCAAGGGTTAACAAATTAAAATTCATTTTTTAAAATTCCTTTCAAAAATATATTGATAATATTATACCGCATTATTTTTCAAAATGCAAGTATCATATTCTTTTTGAGTAAATTTCTTCCTTTTCGCGTTTGAACTGCAAAAATGTACCGTTATCAAGCGCGTTCCTGATGTCTTCCATAAGGTGATTATAGAACCAAAGATTATGCATAACAAGTAGTCTTTGCGAAAGCATTTCCTGACTTTTTAAAAGGTGGCGGATATATGCCCTCGAATAACGCGAGCAAACGGGACAACCACAGTTTTCGTCAATCGGACGCATATCGTATTCATACTTCTTGTTATTGATATTGATAATTCCCTCGCTTGTAAAAAGCTGTCCGTGGCGGGCGTTACGGCTTGGCATTACACAGTCGAACAAATCAACCCCGCGCTCAACGGCATTAAGAATATTAGCGGGAGTGCCGACACCCATTAAATAACGGATTTTATCCTTTGGCATAAATGGTTCAACGTGCTCGATAACATCATACATAACTTCCGGGGGCTCACCCACCGCCAAACCGCCTATTGCGTAGCCGTCAAGGTCAAGCTCTCTGATTTGTTTCATATGGTTTACGCGCAAATCATTATAGGTACAGCCTTGGTTTATGCCAAAAAGCATTTGCTCGGGGTTTACAGTATCGGGCAAAGAATTAAGGCGCGACATTTCTGCCTTGCAGCGCTTGAGCCAACGGGTTGTCCGCTCACAAGAAGCCTTGGAATAAGCATATTCAGCAGGATTTTCAACGCACTCGTCAAAAGCCATAGCAATTGTTGAACCAAGATTTGATTGTATTCTCATACTTTCTTCAGGTCCCATAAAAATCCGCTTTCCGTCAACGTGGGAAGCGAAGGTCACACCCTCTTCTTCTATTTTGCGAAGTGATGAAAGCGAAAAAACCTGAAACCCACCGCTATCGGTCAAAATAGGTCCTTCCCAAGTGGAAAATTTGTGAAGACCGCCGCACGCCTTAACGACCTCGTCGCCTGGGCGGATATGCAAATGATAGGTGTTTGAAAGCATAACCTGACAGCCAAGTGTTTTCAGGTCTTCGGCAGAAACCGCGCCCTTTATAGCACCGCAGGTTGCAACATTCATAAAAGCGGGGGTTTGCACAGTTCCCCTGTTGGTCACAAACTCGCCCCTGCGGGCATTTCCCTCTTGTTTTAATAATTTATACATTTTGTCTCCAATTCCCGTTTATTATTTTAAGTATATCAGCAGGTGTTTCGGCAATATATTCCGCGCCCGCTTTTTTTAATTCTGCACGGTCGCCAAAACCATAAAGCACACCGATAGAATCAATTCCGTTATATTTTGCACCCTCGATATCTTGATGACGGTCGCCAATCATTACCGCTCTTTCTTTTTCTTTTACACCGCCGCGCTCAAAAGCCACTCTGATAACATCGGCTTTATAATTGAGACTTCCGTCAAAGGTAGCACCGACAACACAGTCAAAATATTTTGCAAGGTCAAAGTAATCTAACACAATCTCGGCAAATTTTTGCGGTTTAGATGTCGCTAAAATCAAGGTTTTACCCGCTTTTTTAAGGCTTTCGAACATTTCCTTTACCCCGTCATAAAGGCGGTTTTGATAGATACCCGTAACGCTGAAAAACTCACGATAGTAAACCACCGCCTGCTTCGCATCTTGTTCTGAAAAACCATAATACTCCATAAAAGCATCCACCAAAGGCGGACCTATAAAGCAATATAGCTCTTTGCGGTCTGCCACGGTTATACCGTATTTTTCCAGTGCGTACATAACGCCGTTGGTAATGCCGATTTCGGGGTCGGTCAAAGTTCCGTCTAAATCAAAAAGTATATAGTTATACATATTTTACACCTTATTTACGGGATATGTGAACGTAGGGGCGATTCACGAATCGCCCGCGGGTCATTCGTGAATGACCCCTACGAAATCACCTATATAATCAGCATCGCATCTCCAAAACTAAAGAAACGGTATTTTTCTTCAACAGCATTTTTGTAGGCATTCATGGTATTATCATACCCTGCAAACGCCGAAACCAACATTATAAGCGTGCTTTCGGGCAAATGGAAGTTTGTAATAAGTCCGTCCATGCAACCGAATTTATAACCGGGGTAAATAAAAATACTTGTATCGTCACAACATTCTTTAATTTCACCGAATTTCTGCATTGCGCTTTCAACAGTTCTGCAACTTGTAGTGCCGACACAAATAACCCTACCGCCGCTACGCTTGGTATCGTTTATAATATCAGCGGTTTCTTTCGGAATAACATAATGTTCCGAGTGCATTTTGTGTTCAGTTATATCTTCAACTTTAACAGGTCGGAAGGTGCCAAGACCTACATGCAAGGTAACATAAGCGATTTTGATACCTTTTTGCTTCAAGTCTTCAAGCATTTCATTCGTGAAATGAAGTCCTGCCGTTGGTGCTGCCGCAGAGCCTAACTCTTTTGAATACACCGTCTGATAGCGCTCTTTGTCTTGAAGTTTTTCCTTTATATAAGGTGGTAAAGGCATCTGCCCTACTTTATCGAGAACCGCGAAAAACTCGCCTTTTGGGAAGAATTCAATAACACGGTTACCGTCGGGCAAAACCCCGCGAACTGTTGCGGTTAGTTCATCGGAAAACTTAAAGTTATAGCCCTCTTTTGCCTTTTTTCCCGGTCCTGCCAGACATTCCCAAAGGTTAACACCCTTTTGTTTTAAAAGCACAAACTCAACAACCGCGCCCGTATCTTCGCGGGTGCCGTAAAGACGAGCAGGAAGTACCCTTGTATTATTTAGCACAAGACAGTCACCCGACTTTAAAAAGTCGAACAAATTATTAAAGGAAGTATGAGTAATTTCGCCTGAATTTTTATCCAATTTGAGAAGCCTTGAAGTGTTTCTCGGCTCAATTGGGGTCTGAGCAATAAGCTCGGGCGGTAAATTGTAATAAAAATCGCTTGTTTTCATAAAAACCCCCACAAAAAATTTGACAAACCTATCAATGAATGGTATTATAATTGTGTATGTGTAATATATTATATTGTAAATTGTTTAATATATCAAGCACATTTTGCATTTTCGAAAGGATTGTTTAAAATGAAAAAATTTAATGTAGGAATTATTGGTGCCACAGGTATGGTTGGTCAACGCTTTGCGCTTTTACTCGAAAACCATCCTTGGTTTAACGTTACCGCTCTTGCAGCAAGTACAAGCTCGGCTGGTAAAACATACAAAGATGCTGTCGGCAATCGTTGGGCTATGACTTCCAAAATGCCCGAGAAGTTCTCCGAAATGACTGTTTTGGACGCTCAAAAGGATATCAACGAAATCGTATCTAAGGTTGATTTCGTTTTTTGCGCAGTTAATATGAAGAAGGACGAAATAAAAGCTTTGGAAGAAACCTACGCAAAGCACGAATGTCCTATAATTTCCAATAACTCGGCTCACCGATTTACTCCCGATGTTCCAATGGTTATCCCCGAAATCAACTCCAACCACGCCGAAGTTATCAAATCTCAAAGAGAACGTCTCGGCACAAAACGCGGCTTTATTGCTGTTAAGTCCAACTGCTCTTTGCAGAGCTATGTTC
>CAYQFW010000055.1:0-7081 GCA_964416955.1 uncultured Ruminococcus sp. | reverse complement strand
ATTGAACTTCCTGCTTCTAAGAACAAGGATAACTGCCTTGAAGCTTATGTTGGCAAAGAAGTTATCATGGGTATCCGTCCTGAAAACGTTCACAACGAAGAAGATCTTGTTGCTAAGTTCAGCGACGGTGTTGTTGAAGCAGACGTTGAAGTTACCGAACTTATGGGTGCTGAAACATACCTCTACATGAACTGCGAAGGTCAGTCAATCAATGCACGTGTTGCTCCTACCAACACAGCTCGTCCCGGCGATAAGATTAAGATTGCTTTGGAAACTGAAAAGATTCACATTTTCGATAAGGATACTGAACTTACAGTTACTAACTAATAGTAAACTGAACCCCGAGTTTGACTCGGGGTTTTTTATATATCATAATCAAATATTTCTTTCGCAAACCAAACCTGCGGTACGGTAAATGTCTTACCGTTCAAGTAGTTAAGTATACCCGCATCGGTTTCAAATTTGAAGGTTAGTTTGTAGGAATAAAGGGCTTGTTTGTTAAAGCCCATTTTTTTATCCTCTTTAAGCTTTCCGTATTTACCGTCGCCTAAAAGCGCATGACCGATGGATGCCATGTGTGCACGTATCTGATGGGTTCGGCCGGTTATAAGTTCAATTTCCAATAAGGAAAGATTATTTTTACTTTGTAAAACGGTGTATTTTGTTTTAATGGTTTTGTTATTATCGGTTTTTTTGTTAGATAAATAAACCTTATTCTTGTCTTTATTCTTTTCCAAAAAGCCTTCAAGTGTGGCGGTTTTTGGTTTGGGTATGCCGTGTACAACCGTGAGATAGCGCTTATCTATTTCGCGGAACTTTATTTTATCGCATAAAATACGCAAAGTCTCGGCATTTTTAGCAGCGATTACAATACCGCCTGTATTACGGTCAATACGGTTTGCAAGCGCAGGACGAAAACTGTGCTCACTCTTTGGGTTATATTCGCCTTTTTCGTATAAATAGCGCTGTATACGGGCGATAAGGGTGTCGCCGTATTCATTTTTGTCAGGGTGGACAAGAAGTCCTTGCTTTTTATCCACCAAAATGATATTTTCATCTTCGTATACAATGTCAATTTTGTTGGAAGCCGATAAAAAGTCATATTTTGGTGTCACATCAATAAAAAACTCATCGTTGATATAAGCCGAAACCACGTCTCCCACGTTGAGACGCGTGCTGATCTCAGCACGTTTTCCGTTTACTTTGATTCGCTTGGTGCGAATATATTTAAACATAAGCGAACTCGGAAGAGTGGGACATATTTTGGTTATGAATTTGTCAAGACGTAATGTTGCATCATTTTTTGTGATTGTAAATTCTTTCATTATAATTCCTTTGTTATACTTGAAAATAAGGGCTTTGTAGTATATAATATGTAATATATTGTCGAAAAAAGGTGTGAAGGTATGGTTGATAATCCGCATAAGTATCACAGAAAGCGATTGCGTAAAGAACTTGTCGAACAAGATTTTCCCGAAAGTGTTCCCGACCATAAAGTGTTAGAAGCGTTATTGTTTTATGGGATTTCCCAAAAAGATACAAACCCGATAGCTCATGACCTTATAAACAACTTTGGTTCATTAACGGCGGTTTTGGAAGCCGATGCAGATTCTTTGTTTCAAGTAAAAGGTATGACCGAGAGGTCAGTAACTCTGATAAAACTTATGTTACCGATTTTCAGAAGATATACTGCTGACAGAAATGCTAACCGCAGAGTATTTAAAAGTATAAAGCAAATTTGTGAATATTTGGTGGTCAGGCATCAAAGTTACGGCAGAGAAGTTTTTATTTTGACCTGCCTTAACGAATCGGGAAATTTGATTTGTTGCGATGTTATTTCAAAAGGCGGAGCGCTTGATGTTTCTTTTGAAATCAAGGATGTTGTTCAAAAGGTACTTAAGCATAATGCAAGTTATGTTGTTATATCTCACAATCATCTAACAGGCAATTTGATACCAAGTAGAGAAGATATTGTCGCCACAGAACAGTTAAATTTTACATTAAAACAAATGAATATTGGATTAATTGACCATGTAATTGTCTCGGGAAACGAATATTTGTCTTTGGTTGAAGGCAAATATATTGTACCTAATGTTTAGTATAATTATAATATAGCAAACCTTTTGTGTCAAGAAAGAGAAAACCGACTTGAGAATATCAAGTCGGTTTTCCATTTAGTAAATCTATGGATAGAAAGGAAATTTGTTTAGTTTGATTTTGAATTGCAGTCACCACAAGAGGAATTAGCGCCGTTTTTAGAACATTCAGAACAATAGGGACAACCTATACACTTCGTTCCTTTCTTCTTGGCTTTAATAATATACCCTATAGCTAATGCCACAATTATTAAAATAACAGTTATTATTAAATAATTTTCCATTTATTAAACACGAGCCTTTTCTTTATCGGCTTTTAAAACATATTCTGCTTTGAGTTTCTTTTCGGAGTGTATGCAAAGAGTAACAACAATAGCAACTATAACCGCAACAGCGATACCGCCGCCGATAGCACCGCCGATATTAAGTGCTGATGCGTCAACAATAAGAGTGCCGATGGTGTTTACAAGATATCCAATGGTGAAACCAACGCTGAGCTGAAGTGCTATACCGCCCCAAAGCCATTTTCCGCTCTTCATTTCAGAGTTCATAGCGCCGATTGCTGCAAAGCAGGGGGGAGTATAGAGATTAAACATAAGATAAGCCAAAGCGGCAACCTTTGTAAGTCCCATAACAGCAGCAACTTCGTTTGCACCGCCGATCAAAGCTAATTCTTCGGTGTCGATGAAGTTGGTAATGGAGAAGCAAACTGCTAAAGTGCCAACAACATTTTCTTTTGCGATAAAGCCTGTAACCGCAGCCGCGGCAAGTTGCCAGGAAAGGATACCAACAACAGGTATGAGTATGTAAGCAAAAGGTCTTGCAATTGAAGCGAGTATTGAAGTGTCTGCGCTGGTAGCTTCAGCAAAACTCCAATTGAATGTTTGCATTATCTGAACTGCGGTGTTACAAAGAAGAATAATTGTAGCAGCCTTTACTATATAAGCCCAACCGCGTGCACACATTGATTTAAATGCGCCCAAAAGTGAAGGGAGCTTATATTCGGGAAGCTCAATAATAAAGAAGGATTTTCTAACCTTATGAGCTGTGATTTTATTGATAAGTAGGGCGCACAGGAAGATGAGTACAATACCCGATAAATACATTGTGGTGCTAACCCAACCAGCATTGTCAAAGAAAGCGCCTGCAAATAAAGCGATTACAGGAATTTTTGCACCGCAGGGCATAAAGGGGGTGAGCATTGCAGTAGCACGGCGTTCACGTTCGTTACGGATTGTACGTGTTGCCATAACGCCCGGAACAGCGCAACCGATACCAATTACAAACGGAATAACTGATTTGCCCGAAAGACCAACCTTTTTGAAGATGGGGTCAAGTACTACAGATACACGTGACATATAACCGCAGTCTTCAAGTAATGCTATTAGGAAGTACATTACCATAACGAGCGGCAAGAAGCCAACAACAGCAATTACGCCGCCGATAACACCGTCAACGAGAAGTGCATACAAAAACGGATTTGCATTTGCTAAAAGTCCGCCAATCCAACCTTGGAATGTTTCAAGCCAACCAACAAGCAAGTCAGCAATAGGAGTTCCTACCCAAACTTGTGAAATCTGAAAAACGAGGAACATTACAACGGCAAAAATCGGAATACCGAGCCATTTGTTTGTAAGAACGGCGTCAATTTTATCGTCAAAGTTTTTATCTTTTGTGAGAACTTTACGGGTTTCAACCTCTGCTACAATTTTGTTTACAAATTCAAAACGTTTTCTGTCGGCTGCTTCAACCGCTTTTTTGTCGGTTAAGTCAATATCGTCTTGAATGTAGGGCGCAGTTTGTTCTTTGCCTGCTTGGTTTGTTGCTGCTTTTATTACTTCAGCTAAACCTGTGGCAGAAGTAGAAACAGTTTCAATAACAGGACAACCCAATTTTTCGCTTAAAGCCGCAATATCAATGTTTGTTTCTTTCTTTTCGTTAATGTCTGTTTTGTTAAGAGCGACAACAACAGGAATTCGAAGTTCTAAAAGCTGAGTTGTGAAGAAAAGGCTACGGCTTAAGTTGGTGCCGTCAACGATATTTACGATAACATCGGGATTTTCGTTCTTAACATAAGAACTTGTTATACTTTCTTCACTTGTGAAGGGAGACATTGAATAAGCACCCGGAAGGTCTACTGCAATGAGTTCCTGCACGTCGTCACAAAAACTTTTCTTTATGGTATGTTCTTTTCTGTCAACGGTAACGCCAGCCCAGTTACCAACCTTTTCGTTACGGCCTGTAAGAGCGTTGTACATGGTTGTTTTACCGCTATTTGGATTGCCAGTTAAAGCAATTCTCATTTGTTCTTCCTCCTTAGTATAGGTTTTGATTTTAGTTACCTTGTGCTAACTGAAGTTTAAAAACAATCGGCTGTTTCCAGCCGTTTATGTTTTTATTCAACAATTATAGCTTCAGCTAATTGGTTGTCAATATTGTATCTGCTGTCTTTGATAGATATAACACAACCGATATTTTTGCGAGCAACTACTGTGATAGGTTCACCTGAATAACAGCCTAAAGAAAAGAGGAAAGAGTTTAACTCTTCATCATCTGTTTCAATGCTTTTAATAATGTATTCTTTTCCTTCTTCTGTTTTTGTTAAATCCATTTCTATCACCTTAAGATTGGTTGCGGTTAGGTCACACTAACTGAAGCATACAAAATAAATTAGCATATGCTAACTACTATGATATGATAACATCTTATCCAAGATTTGTCAATACTTTTTTTAAAAAATTTTTTCAAAAAAGTATATAAAATAATAGGGGATATGGTTTTTATTTTTGTTTAAGATTTATCCGTTTTTTCGGTTCAAACCCTTGTCTTTTAGCAGATTTGGGAGTATAATGTATTATAGTTTTTTAATCAAGGTGATATATATGTACGTTCTTTTGAGTTTGGCAGTTGCTTTGTTTGCGGGATTGATGCTTTCAAGACTTGCAAAAGTGGTTAAATTGCCAGCCGTTACTGCCTATCTTGTGGCTGGAATACTAATAGGGCCTTACTGCCTTGGTGCTTTAGGCATTGAAGGTTTGGGCTTTATAAGTATGGATAATATAAAAACATATCGCTTGCTTTCTGATACGGCGCTTGGATTCATTGCTTTTTCTATTGGCAACGAATTTCGTTTGTCTCAAATAAAAAAAATAGGAAAACAAGCGGCAATTATCGGTGTTATTCAAGCTGTGTTTACAACAATTGTAGTAGATGCGGCGCTTATCGGTCTTCACTTTATAATACCCGATAAACTTCCGCTTTCTGCAGCGATAGTTTTGGGAGCGATAGCATCTGCTACAGCCCCTGCGGCTACATTGATGGTTGTTAAGCAGTACAAGGCAAAGGGTCCTGTTACTGATATTCTTTTACCGATAGTTGCATTAGACGATGCAGTAGGACTTGTGCTCTTTGCAGTTTCATTTGGTGTAGCAAAGGCGTTGATTTCCGGCGAAGTGAGTTTGATATCTGTAATACTCGAACCGTTTTTAGATGTTACTTTTTCGTTAACTTTGGGAGCAGTAATGGGATTTGCATTTAACTTTTTCGAGAGATTTTTCCATTCACGTTCAAAGCGGCTTTCAATGTCAGTTACGTTTGTGTTCTTAACGGTTGCACTTTCTATGCTTGAGTTTAATGTCGGCAAAGTGCATATTGAATTTTCTTCCTTACTTGTTTGTATGATGTTAGGCACGGTATTCTGTAATATATGCGATTTTTCAGAAGAACTTATGGACCGTGTTGACCGTTGGACAGCACCCTTGTTTATTTTATTCTTTGTTATAAGCGGTAGTGAACTCGAACTTTCGGTATTTAGTGATGGGTTTATAATTTTAATAGGTATTGTTTATATTGTGTTCCGTTGTTTCGGCAAATACTTTGGCGCAAGATTTAGTTCAAGTGCAGTAAAGTGTGATAGTAATATTGTGAAATATCTTGGTATAACACTTTTTCCACAGGCAGGTGTTGCGCTTGGTATGGCACTTAAATCAGAGTCTTTGGGTGTGCAGGGCATTTTGATTGCCAATATAACACTTTTCTCGGTATTGGTTTATGAACTTATAGGACCTTTCCTTACAAAGATTTCACTTATGAAGGCAGGTGAAATTAAGCCCGAGGGAAAAACAAGCGCTCGTAAGAGTGAAAATTGGTCACATTAAAGTATTGGAATTTTAAATCACCGCTTTTGCGGTGATTTTTTGCATAATGAAAACACCCGAAGGGTTAACCCTTCGGGTGTTGATGCTTTAAGAAATATTCTTAAATGAAGAATTATTCGTTGATAGCAGTAACAACGCCTGAACCAACAGTACGGCCACCTTCACGGATAGCGAAGCGGAGACCTTCTTCGATAGCGATAGGAGTGATAAGTTCAACGTCCATATCTACGTTATCACCAGGCATACACATTTCTGTGCCGGCAGGAAGAGTGATAACACCTGTAACGTCAGTAGTTCTGAAGTAGAACTGAGGACGATAGTTGTTGAAGAAAGGAGTATGACGACCGCCTTCTTCTTTGCTCAATACGTAAACTTGACCATGGAACTTGGTGTGGGGGTTGATAGAACCGGGTTTGCAGAGAACCTGACCACGTTCGATTTCGTCACGGCCAACGCCACGGAGAAGAGCACCTACGTTGTCACCAGCTTCACAGTATGTGAGAGTCTTACGGAACATTTCCATAGAAGTAACAACAGTCTTAGCGCGTTCTTCGGTAAGACCAATGATTTCAACTTCGTCACCAGCGTTTAACTGACCACGTTCAACACGGCCGGTAACAACGGTACCACGACCAGAAATGGTCATAACGTCTTCAATAGGCATGAGGAAGGGGAGATCAGCCTTACGATCAGGAGTGGGGATGTAGCTGTCAACAGCGTCCATGAGTTCCTTAATAGGAGCGTATACAGGATCAGCAGGATCAGTAGCTGCGCTGTCAAGAGCCTTGAAAGCAGAACCCTTGATGATAGGTGTATCATCGCCGGGGA